>NZ_CAJPJE010000075.1:0-2776 GCF_905369875.1 Actinomyces sp. ICM47 | reverse complement strand
GTCGCCAGGCGCACCTGCTCCGCACTAAACTGCTCCGGAGGCACACTACCCTCGTACGCGCGTCGCGCATCCTCAAAGAACGCATCCACCTGTCCGCGGTCGTATCCCTTTGAGAAGAAACCGACCCTCGGGAACTCAGCCATCATTGCTCCTTACTCTGAGTCATGGAACGAAGAATGTCATCAACGGCCTTCTGCGTGCCGAAATCGGCATACTCGGCGGGCAGGGCCATCGGCTCGGCATCAGGAATCGCCACAGGCGGTGCCGAAATGAAATCGTTAGTCGTAGGCAGCGTAGCGGACGCGTGCGCGAGCGGCACAGCTGAGCGTTCCGTCGCGGTCTGCTCTGGCAACGCGGCACCCGCAACGCCTGCGCCACCAGCGGCTACCTGGGGCATCTGCGCAACGGCGGGAGTCGGCGCGGGCTGCGCAGGTGCAGCCACCGGTGCCGAAGCCGCGGCAGGCTGGGCCGGAACAGCAGCCGTCTCAGCCTGCTCGGCGTTCTGTGCCGCCTGCTCGCGCTGGCGATCAAGGCCTCGCAACACCTGAATAAGCCGATCAATCTCCATGTCGACCTCTTCATCATTGAAGCCACGCCACTTCACGGAAAACTCCTGGTCCTCCGCCTTCTGAGCGGTAATGACCTTCTCAGGATCAGTTTCCTCGCCCGTGATGGTGCGCTCGATGTCAACGAGGAAGCTCAGAACTTCACTCGCGTCATATCCCATACGCAAAAAGCTGCGCGAAAAGTCTTTCCTGATCATGCGTCCTCCTTCATACGCCCGCGCTTACCTTCGGCGACCGCCGTCGCGAGCTGACCGCACGCTCCATCGATATCCGAACCGCGTGTGTCACGGATCGATGTGGCAATGCCATTGTCACGCAGCCGACTCACGAAAGCGTCTTGGGCATGCCTCGTCGACGCCGTCCAAATGGAACCGGGCGTCGGGTTCAGGGGAATCGGATTCACATGAACCCAGCCATGGCCTCGTCTATTGAGTTCATCGGCCAGGAGCTGCGCACGCCACTCCTGATCGTTCATGTCCTTAATGAGCGCGTACTCGATCGAGACGCGGCGCCCAGTCGCCAGGAAGTAGGCGCGGGCCGCGTCGAGGAGTTCACCCACCTTCCACCGCGAGTTGATCGGAATCAGCTCATCACGCAGGTCATCATCGGGAGCATGCAGGGACACGGCCAACGTCACTGGCATCCCCTCCCCCGCCAGCTTACGGATCGCCGGAACCAAGCCAACCGTAGAGACAGTGATGTTGCGAGCGCTCATACCAAAGCCCTCGGGTGCCGGATCAATGAGGCGATGCAACGCACCAATCACCGTCTTGTAGTTGGCCAACGGCTCCCCCATCCCCATGAACACGATGTTCGACAGAGTCGTCGGGCCACCCGCCAGCGCGCCGTCGCGGCACGCGGCCTGCGCGTAGCGAACCTGATCGACGATCTCGGCCGTCGACAGATTACGGGTCAGACCCATCTGGCCTGTCGCGCAGAACGGGCACGCCATACCGCACCCCGCCTGCGAAGACACGCACAGAGTCGTACGCTGCGGATAACGCATAAGGACCGACTCGACCTGCGCGCCGTCATAGAGACGCCACAGATCCTTAATCGTGCGACCGCCATCCGCCTCCAACGAAACGACCTTCGACACGAGAGTCGGCAGAAGCGCCTCACGCACCTGCGCGCGCATACCTGCTGGAATATCACTCATGTGCTCCGGATCCGCCTCGAAGTGCGTGAAGTAATGACGCGACAACTGGTCGGCACGGAAAGCGGGCAGGCCCAGATCCTTCAGGACCTGCTTGCGTCCTGCGGCGTCGAGATCCGCCAGATGCGACGGAGCCTTGCCCCTGCGCTTCGCAGTAAAAGACAAGACAGGCTTCGCATCCTTGTGCGTCGCACCCTCCGGGGGTTGATCCGTCGGACGCACCTCGCGCCGCGGACTACGGCGAATCGGGGACACAGCCACGGCCTCGTCCCTCTCACGCCTATCGGACCCGGAACGACCCTTCGTCGATTGACTCAATGCTTGGACTCCCAAGAAATACCCGGCAGCGCCCACGCAAAAATGAAGTAGGCGACCGGCGCGCTCATGAGCAGCGCGTCCACTCGGTCGAGAACGCCACCGTGCCCGGGCAGAATCTTCGACATGTCTTTCAGGCCCGCCTCACGCTTAATGAGCGACTCGGTGAGATCACCCATCGTGCCCACAAACGCAATCGAGATGCCGGCGATGATTCCCCACCACCAGGCGGCACCCAGCCACCACAGGCCGACCGTTCCCACGCCGACCGCAGTCAGCGCCGAACCGGCAAAACCCTCCCACGACTTCTTCGGAGAAAGCGCTGGTGCCATCGGGTGTTTACCGAACAGAACACCGGCAGCCCAGCCGCCCGTATCGTTGGCGATCACCATCAACTCGAAAACCACGAACACCCACGGGTTACGCCATGCGCCGAGCATAAGCACCACGAACGAGGCCAGGAACGGCACGTACGCCGCCGTGAACGTCGTCGAGACGACATCACTCATCCTCGATTCCTGACGCCGATCCAGCAGACGCCACGCAGCGCACACGAACACCGTGATGTAGAGAGCGAAGAGCATTCCCTCGCTGCCGAGCCACCACGCGCACGTCACCATGCCGATCGCACCCACGTACAGCGGTGTCACAGCCAGGGCGATGCCCATGCGCGCAAACGCACCAGCCAACTCCCAAATGCCCACCAGGCACACGAAGCCGATGACGCCCACGAAGGCCG
>NZ_CAJPJE010000074.1:0-3396 GCF_905369875.1 Actinomyces sp. ICM47 | reverse complement strand
CCATTACCCATGTCGGGGCCTCCCAGCGTTTGAAGTGTCGCAACCTCAATCATCGGGCAGGCCCCGACCCCATGCCAACACCACCCCCCACACCCCAAAATGCGAAGAGCCGGTTAACGCCTTCACGGATAGGAAAATAACCTATCCGCATTCTCACAACCTATCCACGAAGCCCTCCCCTAGCCCCACCAGGCCAGACACCCCCACACAGAGAAGCCACGCAGCCCCCACACAGCCCCACAGCCCGACAAAGCAGCGAGCGGGCCGGAACCATAGGTTCCGGCCCGCTGCGAGATGCTCAGTGGCGATCAGTAGTGCACGACCACCGTGTCGCCCATGTCGGTCCAGTCGTAGATGAACTTGGCGGCGTCGACGGGCATGTTAACGCAGCCATGGGAGCCGCCGTATCCGCTCCAGCCGAAGGAGGAGCGCCATGGGGCACCGTGCATCGCGTAGGAGCCGGTGAAATAGGTAACCCACGGAACGCCTTCGGTCTCGTACTTGGTGCCGTCGGCGTTCTCGCCGCGCATGGTCTGCACGTCGTACTTGAGGTAGACATGGAAGGTCCCAGTAACAGTCGGTGTATCGGGCGCACCGGGGACCATGGAGAAGGGTCCCCCGGCGACCTTGCCGCCGACGTACGGGGTGACGGTGGCATCGGTGAGATTGATGTCGACCCACTTTTCGCCTTCGGCGGCCTGGTAAACCAGGTTTTCGGTGCCTTCGGCGACCCGCTTGGTTTCAGAGCCAGGCTCGATGTCGTCGTAGTGGAACAAACCCTCGTAGGAGGTGCCGTTGGTCATGGCGTTGACGACACCCTTGGTGATCTCTTCGGTGTTGTTGGTCTTGAGGCCCTTCTTGCCTTCGCGGGCGGTGGTCAGCACGTTGCCGGAGGAGTCGACGTTCTCGACGCGATTCTCAGCCTTGACGTCGGTTTTTGCAGCCAGGGCATTGACCCAGTCGGCGACCTTGACGGTGCTGATGGAGGGTTCGTCAAGGGAGCCGTCATCCTTGGTGAGGAATTCGACCCAGTGGACCTTGTCGGAGCGCTCGGCGACGAACAGGTCGATGCCGTCGGAGATTTCGATCGAGGTGTCGAGCATGTCGTTGCCTTTTTGGGCGGCCTGCTGCGCGTCGGCGGTGGTGACGCTGGGTTCCATCTGGGAAACGGTGACGTTCTGCGACACAGAGGCGAGGGTGGCACCCGCCTGCTTGACGGCGGCGGCGACCTCATCGCGGGCGATACCGTTGCCGTTTTGCGCGGGAGTGACGGTGAAGGATTCCTCATCGGGAGCGATGATGACCTGGGCGTCTTTCATTTCCGAGGTCAGGGTGGAGTTCACGGTCGCAGTGAGTTTCTTGATGGAGTCCTCGCTGACGGTGGTCACGGGTTCCAGGGCGCGGCTGGAGAAGAGGGCACCGATGAAAGACGGCAGGGAGGTCGAGCCTTTCATGGCCTCATCGGCGGTTGCTTCAGCGTCGACGGAGACGCCGGCTTCGTTGAGCGAGACCGTGGTGTTCTTTCCTTCGACGGTGAGAGAGACCTTGGCGGCGTCGGCTCGGGCGGTGACCGCGGAGATGACCTGGTCGCGGCTCATGCCTTCGACGGAGATCCCGGCAACGGTGGTGCCGGGCAGGACGCGGCCAGAGTAGTTGGCCGCGTATACGATGATGGCGCAGACGACAAGTAGGACGAGGGCGCTTGCTGCGCCGATCGCCCATCTGGTTTTGGTGGAAAGATTTTTGAGCATCGGTGTTCATCCTAACGCCTCGCGCATCCTTGTGGTAGCAGACTGTTGAATTTTCAGTTGCGCAGTATGCCACATGACAACAACCGGAATATCAAGAAATTGTTCACTAAACGTGATGATTGCCGCGAAGCGGCCCGCCACCAGCGACAACGCAAACGCTTATCCTTGTATTATCTGCGCACGCTGTCGATCTTGGGAGGCACATCATGACTGCGCCGCGAATTCTTGTCGTCCCTGGTGGGACGGCGATTAGCGCCGTTGCCCTGGCTAACGCGTCGATTCATAAGCTGGTCGAGCTCTACGAGGAGCGCCAGGCCGATTCGAACCACCCCGCGCCGCACACCGTTGTCTTCTTGCGCGACCCCGCTCTGGTTCCTCCCGCTACGCTGCGTGGGTCTGCGGCGACGCCTGAGCAGGCGTTCCCCGAGGAGGACTACCCCGGCCTCGCCAATCAGATCAAGAACGACCCCCATTTCTTCGACGGCGTGGACCTGGTCATTTCGACATCGGGGTCCAGCGCGGGTAAGCCGCGCCTGGTAGGTCTCTCGATGGATGCGCTCATGGCCTCGCTGAAGGCGACCGAGCTGGCATTGGACGGCCCGGGACGCTGGATTCTGGCGCTGCCGACGCATCACATTGCCGGCGCGATGATTCTCTTGCGCGCGGCGGTCGCGGAGACGAACCCGCAGGTCGTGGATACGACGAATGGCTTTGACCCGCGTGACCTTCTCCCTGCTATCAGAGGTGTCACGCAGGATGAGATGCCGGGTTACCTGTCGCTGGTGCCCACGCAGCTCGTTCAGTGCCTCGACGCGGGCGAGGAAGTTGTGGGCGCGATGCGGTCCCTGTCGGCGGTCCTCGTGGGCGGCGCGGCGATCAGCCAGCATCTGCTGGAGCGCGCCTTGAATGCGGGCTTGAAGGTGCGCATCACCTACGGCATGACGGAGACGTCGGGCGGCTGCGTGTACGACGGCGAGCCGATGCCCGGCATGACGGTGCGCGCGGTCGATTGGGATGGCCGTACCCGCCTGGCGTTCAACGGGCCGACGCTGATGACGCGCTACTTGGACGCGGAGAGCCCGTTCTTCGAGGAGGGCGGTCACCGTTGGCTGATTTCGGGCGATATGGGTGTCATTCGGGCGTCAGGTAAGGTCGAGGTGAATGGGCGCGCGGACGACGTGATCACGTCGGGTGGCCTGTCGATCGCGCCGGGTCCTCTGCGTCGCGCGGTCCGCTCCTACGAGGGGATTTCGGACGCGTGGATCATGGGCACCCCCGACGAGAAGTGGGGTCAGATCGTGACGGCTCTGGTCGTTCCGAATCAGATGCCGACGGATTCTTTGGAGATGGCCGAACTCGGTGCCGCGGTGCGCGAGCACGCCGCCGCTCGTATTGGGCGCGCGCAGGCACCGCGCCGCGTGGTCGCGGTGACGGAGCTGCCGTACCTGGGCTTCGACAAGATCGACCGCGGTGCCGCTGTGGCGACTGCGAACGCCACCACAGCTACTGAGAGGAACTGGGTGCGCTAACCCGACCCAACCTAACCCAGCCCGGCCCGACCTAACCCTCCTGGCCCGTCCGACGGGCGGGCGCTGGCT
Organism: Actinomyces sp. ICM47; assembly: GCF_905369875.1. Classification (NCBI taxonomy): domain Bacteria; kingdom Bacillati; phylum Actinomycetota; class Actinomycetes; order Actinomycetales; family Actinomycetaceae; genus Actinomyces; species Actinomyces sp. ICM47. The sequence goes on along the minus strand of NZ_CAJPJE010000074.1, from coordinate 47 downwards.
CCAACTAGACTGGTGGCTATGGCTCACGGGAACGAATGGGATGAAGG
>NZ_CAJPJE010000073.1:0-4576 GCF_905369875.1 Actinomyces sp. ICM47 | reverse complement strand
CCTTGATGAAGCCATCACCCACTATGCGAAGTTGGTGAACACCTGCGCAGCAATCGACGGTCCCACAGCACCATTCACCATGAAATTGCGCGAGAATCTTGAGGCCGCCAGGCGGGAGCTGGAGCGGCAGGAGGAGGACTCAGCCACCGAGTAGCGCGAGCAGATACGTGTCGGGGCCGGAAGCAACAGCCTCCGGCCCCTGGCGTTTGTGGGCCCTACCGGGCTCGAACCGATGACCTTCTGGGTGTAAACCAGACGCTCTAACCAACTGAGCTAAAGGCCCCACGCACGCGCCAATCTACCAGATCGAGCGCGCACGGTCACTTTCTGACCCGAGCGAAAGGAACACCCAAGAGCGCTCCCCCGCCCAGGCCTCGTCGATAAACCTAGCGACGCGAGCGAGGACGCGCGGTCACGCGCACGCCCGCCCACTCCTCGCCCAGCGCCGTCGACGTCGTCGCATGCAAGCCCGCGATCTTTGCGGCCTCCTCCACGTCGCCCACGCGCACCGAATTAGGACGCCCCGGCTTAGGAATCAGAACCCAAATCAGACCGCCGTCATCCAGGTTCGACATGGCGTCCACCAGGACGTCGGCCAGGTCCTCCTCCTCAGCGTCATCCGCGCGCCACCACACGATCGCGCCGTCTACGACATCGCCATAATCGACGTCGACCAGCGGATGACCGGTCTCCTGTTCAATCGACTCGCGCACCTTCTGATCGACGTCATCATCGACGTAGAACTCCTGCACGATCGCATCGGACGCAAAACCCAGGCTCACTGCCATCACGCAGCACCGCCTCTCGACGAGCTGCTGCTCTGTGTCATATCAACGTTCACTCCTTCATCCTAGGGCATGAAACCAGATCGAATGCAAGGGATAACACCAGGCGAAACACCCATGATGGACAACATCACTCTGACCAGCAGGTTTACGCATAGCGCCAGCGTCCAACATCGGTGAAAGGCACCTCATACACACGTGGATCATCAAACGCTAGAAAAGCCACACCATTAGTGGGACAATGGTCCCGATATGTGCGGTGTCGATCGAAGACACCGCCCACGAACGCTGCACGTCGCAGCTCCGAGTCAAGCGAGAAGGTACACCGTGAGCCAACTCCACGAGTCACGCCCCGTCGTCGTCAACGGGCTGATCCCCCAGGTCCCCGACAACGACCCCCAGGAGACCGCCGAATGGGTCGAGTCCCTGTCCGGACTCATCAACGAAAAGGGCGGCCCCCGCGCACGCTACATCCTGCTGCACATGCTCAGCGAAGCGCGCCGAAACGGCGTTCAGCTCCCCCAGGAATACACGACCCCCTACGTCAACACCATCCCCGTTGACCAGGAACCGTACTTCCCCGGCGACGAAGCCATGGAGCGCGAATACCGCCGCTGGATCCGCTGGAACGCCGCCGTCCAGGTGACGCGCGCCCAGCGCCCCGGCGTCAAAGTCGGTGGACACATCTCCTCCTACGCCTCCGTCGCCACCCTCTACGAGGTCGGCCTCAACCACTTCTTCCGCGGCAAGGATCACCCCGGCGGCGGCGACCACGTCTTCTTCCAGGGTCATGCCTCCCCCGGCCCCTACGCGCGTGCCTTCCTGGAAGGCCGCCTCTCCGAAGAGGAGATGGACGGATTCCGCCAGCAGGTGTCCACCGCGCACGGCCTGCCCTCATACCCGCACCCGCGCCAGCTCGACCGCTTCTGGGAGTTCCCCACGGTCTCGCTCGGCCTGGGTCCCGCCGAGGCCATCTACCAGGCCTGGTTCGACCGCTACCTGCACATGAACGGCATCAAGGACACGTCGCAGCAGCACACGTGGGCCTTCATCGGCGACGGTGAGATGGACGAGCCCGAGTCCCGCGGTATGCTCCAGCTCGCCGCTCAGCAGCGCCTGGACAACCTGACCTTCGTCATCAACTGCAACCTGCAGCGTCTCGACGGCCCGGTGCGCGGCAACGGCAAGATCATCCAGGAGCTGGAAGCCTTCTTCAAGGGTGCCGGTTGGAACGTCATCAAGGTCATCTGGGGCCGCGGCTGGGACCAGCTGCTCGCCGCCGACAAGGACGACGCCCTCGTCCACGTCATGAACGAGACTCTGGACGGCGACTACCAGACCTTCCGCGCGAACGACGGCGCCTACGTGCGTGAGCACTTCTTCGGCCGCGACCCGCGCACCAAGGAAATGGTGAAGAACTGGACCGACGAGCAGCTCTGGGAGCTCAAGCGCGGCGGCCACGACTACCGCAAGGTCTACGCAGCCTACAAGGCCGCCATGGACCACACCGGCCAGCCCACCGTCGTTCTCGCGCACACCATTAAGGGCTACGCGCTGGGCACGCACTTCGCGGGACGTAACTCGACGCACCAGATGAAGAAGCTGACGCTCGAGGACGCCAAGCAGCTGCGCGACCGCCTGCAGATCCCGATCACGGACGAAGAACTCGAGCGCGATCCCTACATGCCTCCGTACTACATGCCGCCGGCCGATCACCCGGCCCTGCAGTACATGAAGGAGCGCCGCGAGATCCTCGGCGGCTGGGTGCCCGAGCGTCGCGCCGACCGCCAGCCCAAGCTCCCCGAGCTACCCGCCCGCCCCTTCGAAGCACTGTCCAAGGGTTCCGGCAAGCTCGAGGTCGCCACGACCATGGCCCTCGTGCGTCTGATCAAGGACCTCATGAAGGACAAGCAGGTCGGCAAGTACTTCGTGCCGATCATCCCCGACGAGGCCCGCACCTTCGGTCTGGACGCGATCTTCCCCTCGGCGAAGATCTTCAACACGACCGGCCAGTCCTACACGCCCGTCGACGCGGACATGATGCTGTCCTACCGTGAGTCCGAACAGGGCCGCATCCTGCACACGGGTATCACCGAGGCCGGCTCCGCTGCCGCCTTCCAGGTCGTCGGCACGGCGTACGCCACGCACGACCTGCCGATGGTACCGATCTACATCTTCTACTCGATGTTCGGCTTCCAGCGCACGGGCGACCAGTTCTGGGCGGCCGGCGACCAGCTCACCAAGGGCTTCGTCATCGGCGCGACGGCCGGCCGCACGACGCTCGCGGGCGAGGGCCTGCAGCACATGGACGGGCACTCTCAGGTTTTGGCCGCGACCAACCACGCGTTCGTGTCCTACGACCCGGCCTACGCCTACGAGATCCGCCACATCATGGCGGACGGCCTGCAGCGCATGTACGGTGACGCAGGCGGCCGCGACCCGAACGTCATGTACTACATCACCGTGTACAACGAGCCGATCCACCAGCCGGCTGAGCCGGAGAACGTGGACGTCGAGGGCATCGTCAAGGGCATCTACAACCTCGATGAGCACCAGAACTTCGGCGGCCCCAAGGCTCAGCTGCTCGCCTCCGGCGTCGGCGTACCGTGGGCACGCGAGGCGCGCGAGCTCCTGGCTCGCGACTGGGGCGTGGATGCCGCCGTGTGGTCCGTGACCTCGTGGAACGAGCTGCGCCGCGACGGCCTGGATGCTGAGGAGCACAACTACCTGCACCCGACCGAGCCGCGCCGCACCCCCTACGTGTCGGCCAAGCTCGCGGGTCGCGAGGGTCCGTTCGTGGCCTCCTCCGACTTCGACCGCATGCTGCCCGATCAGATCCGTCAGTGGGTCCCCGGCGACTACCACGTGCTCGGTGCGGACGGCTTTGGTTTCTCCGACACGCGCCGTGCTGCCCGCCGCTGGTACCACATCGACGCCGAGTCGATGGTCGTGCGCACGCTGGCCGCCCTCGCCGACAAGGGTCAGGTTGACCCGTCGGTCGTCCAGCAGGCGATCGACAAGTACGAGCTCTTCAACTGCGCGATCCAGGGCAACGACCACGCTGGCGAAGAGTGAGCGTCGCTAGGCCCGCGTTCTTCCCTCGCGGTGCCCAGCGATCATGAGAACGAGGCCGGGGTTCCCCACGCGGGTTCCCCGGCCTCGTCCCCTCTCCCCCACGTCTTCGATTCACTCAATTCGTGCCACGAAACCAGACCACCCATCGTCACGTTCGTCCCAGCTGCAACAAGTTTTCTCCGGTTGTCATTCCCGCCTGTTGTAGCAAGTACACTGTGCGCATGAACACAGCGATGGCAGCTTTAAGTATTACGACCAACATCGTGACATCGATTGTTACAGTACCGGGATTTGGCTTCACTGCCGACTCAATTGAGGGTGGGCACGACCTCTACCAACGGGCCCGCAGCCTTCTAGATCAAATAGCCGGTAGTTGCGACGCACAGACATGTGACCACCTGACAAACTCGATAAGCGCTGAACTGGACGCAATCGAGGGACAGCTCGTTGAATCGGGCTACGACAGGTCCCACATCGATAGCTTCATCGATCATCTTGAGACATCAGTGAAGCAAACCATCACTCTCCTTGCCGACGACGAGAACGCCCTACGTGAAGCAATACTCAAGCCCGAGGTATTCCGGTACTACGTTCTCGCACAATCAGCCTCAGCACGCCAGAACTACACCCCCGGCGAGCACCACCACCTCGACGCACTCCTGAGTAGCGTCGTGCAGGAGTACCTGCCGCTCGCACACGCGTCCACGGATTTCAAG
>NZ_CAJPJE010000072.1:0-5588 GCF_905369875.1 Actinomyces sp. ICM47 | reverse complement strand
GCCCTGGAGGGTGCCCAGCCCACGCGCTTCGAGGTTCCCGCCGAGGTCGACGGGCGTGCGGTCGTGTGTCGCAGCCTGCTCATGATCCCCATCGAGTGCGTCGTGCGCGGCTACCTGACGGGATCCGGCCTGGCGGAGTATCGCGAGTCTGGCACGGTGTGCGGTATTAAGCTGCCCGAGGGGCTGACCGAGGCCTCGCGTCTTGAGGAACCGATCTTCACTCCCGCCGCGAAGGCCGAGCTGGGCGAGCACGACGAGAACATCACCTTCGAGCAGACCGTTGAGCGTATTGGCGAGGAGCTGGCGACCGCGATCCGCGACCTGTCGATTGCTCTCTACCGTCAGGCGCGCGACATTGCTGCGGAGCGCGGCATCATCATCGCGGACACCAAGTTTGAGTTCGGTATCGACGTGGCGACCGGCGCAATTGTGCTTGCTGACGAGATCCTTACGCCCGATTCCTCGCGCTTCTGGCCCGCAGACCAGTGGGTGGAGGGCCAAGTGACCCCCAGCTTCGATAAGCAGTACGTGCGCGACTGGCTGACGTCGGAAGAGTCCGGCTGGGACCGCGCGTCCGGTGAGAACCCACCTGCGCTGCCCGAAGCCGTGGCTGCCGTGACCGCCGCGCGCTACGTCGAGGCGTACCGCCGACTCACCGGGTCGGACCCCATCCTGTAAACAAACTTGCCCGCCGGGCAAGATGCGCGGCGGGATCCTCACCAACAACACAAGGAGGAACGCCGTGGGGCGAATCATCGTGGAAGTGATGCCGAAGCCTGAGATCCTGGATCCGCAGGGTAAGGCTGTCGGCTCGGCGCTGCCCAGGCTCGGAATCACGAGCTTTGAGGCCGTGCGTCAGGGGAAGTGCTTCCACCTGACCGTGGACGGTCCCGTCACCGACGAGCTCCTGGACCAGGCCCGCAAGGCCGCCGAAGAGGTTCTGTCCAACCCGATCATCGAGGACGTTGTGCGTGTCGAGGCCATTGACGAGGCCGACGCCCATTACGCGGGAGGCGCGCAGTGACCCGCATCGGAGTCGTCACCTTCCCGGGTACCCTCGATGACCGCGATGCCGCCCGTGCGGTTCAGATCGCGGGTGCCGAGGCCGTGGCCCTGTGGCACAAGGACGCCGACCTGCACGGCGTCGACGCGGTCGTGATCCCCGGCGGCTTCTCATACGGCGATTACCTGCGCTGCGGCGCGATCGCGGCGACAGCCCCCGTCATGAGCGAGATCGTGCGCGAGGCCGGACGAGGTCTGCCCGTCCTGGGTATCTGCAACGGCTTCCAGGTCCTGTGCGAGTCCCACCTGCTGCCCGGCGCGCTCATCCGTAACGACCATCAGAAGTTCCTGTGCCGCGACCAGGTGCTGCGCATCGAGAACGCGGACACCGCGTGGACTGGTACCTACAGTGTCGGCGACACCATCACCGTTCCGCTCAAGAACGGTGAAGGCAACTTCCAGGCGTTGCCCGCCGAGCTTGAACGACTCGAGGGCGAAGGCCGCGTCGTGTTCCGCTACGTCGACGTCAACCCCAACGGCAGTGCCAATGACATCGCTGGCGTCACCAACGCTGCGGGCAACGTCGTCGGCCTCATGCCCCACCCCGAGCACGCGACCGAGGCTGGCTTCGGCCCGCTCTTCCTCGGACCCGATGGAGCCAGCCACCACGGCGGCACCGACGGCCTGGGCATCTTCCGTTCCGTCCTTGCATCTCTCGTCGGCTGACGACGCCTCGCTGTGCCCTCTCCCGTGAGGGTGCTTCGGCCTCGTCCATGATCTTTCGAATGGAAACACGAATGACCTCCGAAAACACTCGCGAGCTGCCCGACACCGTCGAGAACGCCGCCGCGACCCCCGGCCAGGACATGCCCTGGAAGGAACTCGGCCTCAAAGAGGACGAATATCAGCGCATCTGCGACATCCTCGGACGCCGACCCACCAACGCCGAGCTGGCCATGTACTCCGTCATGTGGTCCGAGCACTGCTCCTACAAGTCCTCCAAGAAGCACCTTGCCGAGCAGTTCGGCGCGCGCACGACCGACGCCATGAGGAAGAACCTCCTCGTTGGCATGGGTCAGAACGCCGGCGTCGTCGACATCGGCGGCGGCTGGGCCGTCACCTTCAAGGTCGAGTCGCACAACCACCCGTCCTTCGTCGAGCCCTACCAGGGCGCGGCCACCGGCGTGGGCGGCATCGTCCGCGACATCATCTCCATGGGTGCCCGCCCGATCGCCGTCATGGACCAGCTGCGCTTCGGTGCCGTCGACCACCCCGACACGGCGCGCGTCGTCCACGGCGTCGTCTCCGGCGTCGGCGGCTACGGCAACTGCCTGGGCCTGCCCAACATCGGCGGCGAAACCGAGTTCGACCCCTCCTACCAGGGCAACCCCCTCGTCAACGCGCTGTGCATCGGCAAGCTGCGCCACGACGACATCCACCTGGCCAACGCAACCGGCGAAGGCAACCTCGTCGTCCTCTTCGGCGCGCGCACCGGCGGCGACGGCATCGGCGGCGCGTCCATCCTCGCCTCCGAGACCTTCGAAGACGGCATGCCCGCTAAGCGCCCCTCCGTCCAGGTGGGCGATCCCTTCATGGAGAAGGTCCTCATCGAGTGCTGCCTCGACCTGTTCGAGGCCGGCGTCGTCCAGGGTATCCAGGACCTCGGTGCCGCAGGTATCTCGTGCGCGACATCCGAGCTGGCCTCCAACGGCGACTCCGGCATGCACGTGGACCTCGAGAATGTGCTCCTGCGCGATCCCACGCTCACCGCGGGCGAGATCCTCATGAGCGAGTCCCAGGAACGCATGATGGCCATCGTGACCCCCGAGGATCGCGAACGCTTCTTCGAGATCATCGACAAGTGGGACGTCGAGGCCGCGGTCATCGGTCACCTGACCGGCGACGGTCGCCTCACCATCGACCACTACGGTCACCGTATCGTCGACGTCGACCCGAAGACAGTCGCCCACGAGGGACCCGTCTATGATCGCCCCTACGCGCGCCCAGCCTGGCAGGACGATCTGCAAGCCGCCACCTCCGAGGACCTTGCGCGTCCCGCCACGCGCGAAGAACTCATCGCCGACATGCGCGCCGTGCTCTCCGACATCAACCAGGCCTCCAAGTCCTGGGTAACCGACCAATACGACCGCTACGTGCAGGGCAACACAGCCCTCGCCCAGCCCGACGACGCGGGCGTCATCCGCATCGACGAGGAAAGCGGACTCGGTGTCGCTCTCTCCACGGACGCTAACGGCTGGTACACCAAGCTCGACCCGGCAGCGGGAGCCCGCCAGGCCCTCGCCGAGTCCTACCGTAACGTCGCCGTCGTCGGTGCCGAACCCGTCGCCATCACGGACTGCCTGAACTTCGGCAACCCCGAAGACACGGACGCCATGTGGCAGCTGGTCACCGCCATGACCGCGCTCGCGGACGGCTGCATCGAACTCGAGATCCCCGTGACCGGCGGCAATGTGTCGCTGTACAACTCGTCGGGCACCGAGAAGGGCCTGCCGAACTCGTCGATCAACCCGACGCCCGTCATCGGCATGCTCGGCATCCTCCCCGACGTCACGCGCGCCAACCCCTCCGGCTTCACCGAAGAGGGCCTCGCCGTCATCCTCCTGGGCATCACCCGCGAGGAGTTCGACGGCTCCGCGTGGGCGCGCATCGCCCGCTCGCACCTCGGTGGCCTGCCGCCCGAGGTCGACCTGAAGGCCGAGGTCGCCCTCGGTAACGTCGTGCGCGCACTGAGCGCCGCCGAGGGCCCAGACGGCCGACCCCTCGTGCGCGCCGCACACGACCTGTCCAATGGTGGTCTCCTGCAGTCCCTCGTCGACTCCGCGCTGCGCTTCGGCATCGGCGGCGTCTTCGACGTGGCCGGGCCCGCCCGCCGCGACAGCGTCGGCGACCACGAGATGCTCCTGTCCGAGTCCCAGGCCCGCGCCTTCGTCGCGGTGCCCGAGGTGGCCGTCAAGGCCGTGTTCGCGGCCGCCGAGGCCGAGGGCGTGGATGCCATCCGCATCGGCACGACGGGCGGCGACATGCTCGCGATTAGCGGCGTGGACCTGCTCGCCGCCGAAGGCGAGGGCTGCGGCTGGATCGCCTCGATTGACGAGCTGCGCGAGCTGAGCGACACCGGACGTACGTACTTCTGAGCTGCGTCTGCGTTGTCGCGTCTGGGGGCGCGGGCCTGCGGGTCCGCGCCCCTGTGCTGTGTGTCGCTTTATGGGGCCGGTGCTGGTGGACGGCGGCCCGCCCGCTCGCCGTCCGCGCCGCGAGCCTTCGGCTCGGCGCGTCGGCTCGAAGCCCGGCCAGGCCCTGCCGCCGCGGGTCTCACACCGCGCCGTCGGCACATTGTTATGGTTCTGAAACCTTGCCAGCATGCCCTCAGGAGGGCTTGTATCGTGCCTGTGCTTGAACGTGTTTCATGCTGTTTCATCGCGGAATGACAAAGAATAAGTTGCCCGCAGCAATACAATTCTTGAGAGTTTTCCTAAAGACCTACCACATGCTCACAAAGATTTGGCATACTGTGGAGCGGAAACAACCCGTAACACCAGGAGCCATCGTGCCCGACCAATCCGTCACCGCCACACATGAGCAGGACGCGGCCTCGGCCTCGTCTTCGACCAAGAAACCCAGCCTCGGCCGCGTTATCGCCGCGTGGGGGGTGCACCTGTTCACAATCTCTGGCCTCGTGTGGGCCACGCTCGCTCTGTTCGCGATCCTCGACAACGACACCCCCATGATGTGGCTGTGGCTCGTCATCGCCCTCATCGTGGACGGCGTCGACGGCACCTTCGCGCGTAAGGTCGGCGTCCGCGAGGTCATCCCGTGGTTTGATGGCGGAGTCGTCGACAACCTCGTCGACTACCTGACGTGGACGTTCCTGCCTGCCCTGTTCATGGCGTTGCACCTGCCGTTTGGTGCCCAGCCGATGCCGGTCATCATGATGATCGTCGTCATCGTCTCCTCGCTGTTCTGCTACGCGAACGACGGCGAAAAATCTAACGACAACTATTTCGTGGGCTTCCCCGCGGCGTGGAACTGTGTCGCAATCGTTATGTATGTGCTCCAGACCCCCGCCTGGGTCAACATTGCGGCGACTATCTTCCTGGCGATCATGACGCTCGTGCCGCTGCACTACACGCATCCTGCGCGCGTGAAGCGCTTCCAGATCCCCAACATCATTGGCGCGGCTGCCTGGATCGTCGCGTGTACGTATATGGTGGTCGTCTACCCGGTCCAGCCCCTGTGGACTCTGATCCTCTTCTGCATTGGCGGCGGCTGGTTCCTGATCGCCGGCTTCATCCGTACGGCGACCGGCGAGGACAAGTAGTCTTTGCGCCACGATCACAGATCAACACCCCCGGGCCTCGCGCTCGGGGGTGTTTGTTGTGCGATCCGCTCTCGGGGTCTGCGCTGCCCGAGGGCGGCGGCAGGGCCTGGGTGGGTTTAGTGGCTCTTCGCATTTTGGGGTGTGGGGGGTGGTGTTGGCATGGGGTCGGGGCCTGCCCGATGATTGAGGTTGCGACACTTCAAACGCTGGGAGGCCCCGACATGGGTAATGGTACCTTTTCTGCTCT
>NZ_CAJPJE010000071.1:0-5805 GCF_905369875.1 Actinomyces sp. ICM47 | reverse complement strand
GGACGAGAGGAATCATGACGGCGAGTCCGACCTGTGAGGCCAGGGCACTCAGGCGCGCGAGGATCGCCGACGGCATGCCTGGCCGTGACACGAACGTGCCGCGCGGCAGCAGGCGGGGCAGCGCCCACACTGTGAGGCCCGCACCGAGCAGGAACACACCGAACTGAGAGAGAGGTGAGGTAAGCGCGCCTGCGAGCTGCAGAAGCATGACACCTACGCCCGCCAAGACCGCGTTACACGACAGTGCTGCCAAGCGCGCGGCCTTGCGTGCCTCAGCTACGGGCAGCGTGCGTAGCACGTAGCCGACGGGGATGGCCGCAACAACGACGACAATCGGGACGACGCCGAAGACATAGCGCCACCCCCACATTTGAGTTACGTAACCGGCGATCGCGGGACCCACCAGCGAGGGGAGCACCCACGCCAGTGAAAAGGCCGCGAAGAACGACGGGCGGTGGGCCGGGGCGGCAACCGCGCCAATCAGGACATACAGGGGAACGACGAGAAGTCCGCCGCCCAGCCCCTGCAGCGCTCGGCCAGCGACGAAGACAATGACGTTCGGACCCACGGCGGAAATGATCAGGCCTACTGCGAAGAGCGCCATACCGGTGAAGAGAACGGCGCGAGGTCCCTTCCAGTCCGCCAATGCGCCCGCGACTACCGTGGCGCTCAGCTGCGCCGCCAACGCGGCACCCGAGGCAATCGGATACCAGGGTGCGGCGTCGTAGGAAGCGACGACCGCCGGCATGATCGTTGTGGCTGCCAGCTCCTCAAATGCAACAAGGGTGATCAAGAGGACAGAACCTATCGCCAGACCGATCTCGGTGGGCGTCCAGGCGGGGGAGGAGGGGACAGAAGAAGTAGAGACGGCTGCCATATTACCCATTCTATTTGCGGCGAGCGTGCTCCCAGACCGAGCGCGCGTACAATAATAATGCCGCCGCCTGTCTCGCGGATGGTAACAACGAAAGGAATCACAGTGCTTCGCACTCACAACATTGGAACCCTCGGCACCGACCTGGTCGGTCAGACCGTGACGCTCACCGGTTGGGTGGATCGTCGCCGCGATCACGGTGGCGTGGCGTTCATCGACCTGCGCGATGCGTCCGGTATCGCCCAGGTTGTCGTCCGTGACGAGCGTGTCGCCCACGAGCTGCGCTCCGAATTCGTCCTGAAGGTCACCGGCGAGGTCTGCGCTCGCCCCGAGGGCAACGAGAACCCGCACCTGGCCACCGGTGCCATCGAGGTGATGGGCGACGATATTGAAATCCTGAACACCAGTGCGCCCCTGCCGTTCCAGGTGTCCTCCAATGCTGAAGATTCCGGCAACGTCGGCGAGGAAACCCGCCTGAAGTACCGCTACCTCGACCTGCGCCGCGAGCCCGAGCAGTACGCGATCCGCCTGCGCTCGAAGGTTTCGCGTGCCGCCCGCGAGGCCCTGTACGCCCGCGACTTCGTCGAGATCGAGACGCCGACCCTGACCCGTTCGACCCCCGAGGGTGCGCGTGACTTCATCGTCCCCGCCCGCCTCTCCCCGGGTTCCTGGTACGCCCTGCCCCAGTCGCCCCAGCTGTTTAAGCAGCTGCTCATGGTGGCGGGCATGGAACGCTACTTCCAGATCGCTCGCTGCTACCGCGATGAGGACTTCCGCGCCGACCGCCAGCCTGAGTTCACCCAGCTCGATATCGAGATGAGCTTCGTGGACCAGGACGACGTCATCGAGGTCGCCGAGGACGTCCTGAAGAACGTGTGGGCGCTCATCGGCTACGACCTGTCCACGCCGATCCCGCGTATGACCTACAAGGACGCGATGGAGCGCTACGGCTCGGATAAGCCCGACCTGCGCTTCGGCCTCGAGCTGACCGAGCTGACCGAGTACTTCAAGGACACGACCTTCCGCGTGTTCCAGGCTCCCTACGTGGGTGCTGTCGTCATGCCCGGCGGTGGGTCGCAGCCTCGCCGCACTTTCGACAAGTGGCAGGAATGGGCCAAGGCACGCGGCGCGAAGGGTCTGGCTTACGTCACCATCGCCGAGGACGGTACGCTGGGCGGCCCCGTCGCCAAGAACATCACCGAGGCTGAGCGTGAGGGCCTGGCTGCAGCCACCGGTGCCAAGCCCGGCGACTGCATCTTCTTCGCTGCTGGCAAGCCGACCCCGTCGCGCGAGCTGCTCGGCGCTGCCCGCCTGGAGATCGGCAAGCGTTGCGACCTCATCGACCCCGATGCCTGGGCCTTCACCTGGGTTGTGGACGCGCCGCTCTTCAAGCCCACCGGCGACGCTGAGGCCGAGGGTGACGTCGCGCTGGGCCACAGCGCCTGGACGGCCGTTCACCATGCTTTCACCTCGCCCAAGCCTGAGTGGATCGACTCCTTCGACAAGGATCCGGGCAACGCCCTGGCCTACGCCTACGACATCGTCTGCAACGGCAACGAGATCGGTGGCGGTTCGATTCGTATTCACCGCCGCGACATCCAGAACCGTGTGTTCAACGTGATGGGTATCGGCGAGGAGGAAGCCCAGACGCAATTTGGCTTCCTGCTCGATGCCTTCAAGTTCGGCGCTCCGCCGCACGGCGGCGTGGCCTTCGGCTGGGATCGTATCGTCTCGCTGCTGACGAAGTCCGAGTCGATTCGCGATGTCATCGCCTTCCCGAAGTCCGGCGGCGGTTTCGATCCGCTGACCGAGGCCCCGGCTCCGATTACGCCCGCGCAGCGTAAGGAAGCCGGCGTTGACGCGAAGCCGAAGAAGCGCGGTGAAGAGGTCACCGACGAGGCGAAGAAGTGATCTAGCTCTCGCGCATTCTGTCCACGAAACCCCCATCTGGCCCCGGCCGCTGGGGGTTTCGTGCACAATAGAGACATGTCGTACGTTGAGTTGCATCCGGAAAATCCTCAAGCACGTCTGGTTAACACGGTCGTTGACCTGCTGGAACGCGGCGGTACGATTGCGCTGCCCACGGACTCCGGCTACGCGATCGCGACCAAGATTGGCAACAAGTCGGGCATGGACACCATTCGCGCGGTTCGTAAGCTCGATGACAAGCACAATTTCTCGCTGCTGTGCCACTCGTTCGCGCAGCTCGGTGAGCTAGTCATCGTCGATAATCATGAGTTCCGCACGATGAAGGCGCTGACCCCCGGACCTTACACGTTCATCCTGCGTGGCACCAAGGAAGTTCCGCGCATCATGCTGAACAAGAAGAAGCACACGGTCGGCGTGCGCATCCCGGACCATGTCATCACCCAGGCGATTGTCGAGGCCCTCGGTGAGCCGCTAGCTTGTTCGACGCTCATCATGCCGGGTGAGAAGGAGCCTCTGACGGATGGCTTTGATGTGGACGAGCGCATCGGGCATCAGGTTGATCTGGTGGTCGTGGGTCCTGTCGGCGTAGCTGAGCCGACGACGGTCATCGACTTTGCGGGAGGCGACGCTGTCGTCGCGCGCGTCGGCGCGGGTGATATTTCGCTTTTCGACTGACCGATGGCCTTCGAGGAGGAGTTCTTTTCTGAGACGGGGTTTTGTCGGCTCGAGATCGATCCTGAGGACTGGGATGACCATGGGTGCGCCGATGGCCCGCGCGTCGGTCGTCGGCTCGTCCTTGATGGGGTTAACGCCGTTCGCGTGACGTTTCGGTGCGATGCGCCTGAGAACGCTCAGTGCTTCGTTATCGTCAATACCGTGACGGATCGCAACCGTGATCACCTTGACGCTTTTCGTCTGGAAGGCATGCCCGGATCTCGCGTGCACGTGCTCGCGTGTGCGCTGCCGGCGGATGCGATCCTCAGCTATCAGTTCGCGATTGTAGATGCAGGTAGTATCGAGCCGTGCACGAGCGTGGATCGGGGTGAATGGCTGCGATTAAGTCAGGCTGCTCACCCTGATTGTTCCAACGTCCGCAGTCTCATCAACGGGAGAGGAAACGTCGCCTCGCTGTTTGTGGGACCCGATGCGAGCGTTGTGTGGCCATCGGAGAGCCTCCGCTATCTGCGGATGCGTGCTGCCCGTGAGGAAGACATCGGTGTTCGCATCAGTACACGTCGTGAGCGTGAGCGACCCCGTTCCATCGTGGTCCACGACGGCGAGTGCCCCGCACGCAGAACCCTCATTCTATTCGACGGGGAGATGTGGCGAGCCAATGGCGTTGGCTGGCTGACCTGGCGCTACCCGGGTCTTCGCGTCGTGACGATCGATGCCGGTGATCTGCGCGCTCGCCAGGAGGAGTTAACCGAGGCGGGCCGTGTTGAGGAACTCGTGAGAGACATTTGTGCCGAGGTTGGGGCTGGTCCTGTTGCTCTGGCCGGTCAGTCCTTCGGTGGGCTTGCAGTGCTCGAGGCTGCCTGTCTGGGTTCGTTGCCCGTCGAGTGTTTCCTCGCACAGTCTCCCTCTCTGTGGTGGGGTGGAGATGAACGAGGCCGGGGCGAGGGGACGCTGATGACAGAGCTGCGGAGGGGACAGAGGCAGCTTGGTGACGGCTTGACAGTGTCGTGTCAGGTGGGTGAGCGCGAGCGGGCGATGCTGCCCGTAACTCGGGATTGTACTGCGCTGTTGGAGAGGTCAGGATCGCTTGTCAGTTTCGAGTCCTATCCCGGTGGCCATGACGTTGCATGGTGGCGCGAAGGAGTCGTGCGAATGCTCGACAGATGGTGTGCGTGAGCTTATCCACCATTGCATGCGAAGAGAGCGCCCTTTGCGCCGCTAGGTTAGGCTTGCCTGTGCATCTATCGTGATCTAATCGAATTGAGGAACACGTGTATATCTCGACACGAGTTCGCGCTTTCGCGGCTCTCGCTCTTGCATCCTTGACCCTGGGAGCATGCTCCTCCACGCAGCCCGCCCCGGCCTCGTCCTCTGGAGCGAACGGGACCAGCGAGACCCGCGTCGTTACCGATGCCTCCGGCCAGGAGGTCACTGTGCCCTCGCATCCGACCCGCGTCGTGACGCTTTCCGAACCGACCACCGACAACGCGCTCGCCCTGGGAGTGACGCCTATCGGTGTCGTATCGGGCCGCGGCCAGCAGACGGTCCCCAACTACCTCCTTGATCGCGCCGGAGACATCCCGATCCTGGGTTCCATCGGCACCCCCAACCTGGAGGCCATTGGTGCCGCCCACCCGGACCTGATCCTCGTTGACGGCACGTCCGTGAAGAACAACGACACCGAGACTCTGACGGCCCTCGGCCAGATAGCTCCCGTCTTCTTCACCACGCAGTCGGGCGGCGACTGGCGCGAGACTTTCGCCCTCACCGCGGATGCGCTCGGCGTGCCCGACCAGGCTGACGTCAAACTCGCGGAGTTCGACCAGCATGTCGCATCGGTGAGTGCTCGCCTGAAGGACGCCGGCTACCTCGACCAGACATACTCGGTTGTGCGCTGGCAGGGCGATAGTGCAGGCCTGATCCTCAAGGAGCTGCCCGCCGGACAAGCCCTAACCGCTCTGGGCATGAAGCGCCCCGCCAATCAGGACCGTGACGGAGAGGGACATTCCGAGCCCGTCTCCCTCGAAAACATCGACCAAATCGACGCGGACTGGATCTTCTTCGGCACGCTCGGCAAGTCCTCGGTGAACAACCCGTCGGCAGGCGGAACCACCGGTGTCGAGGCATCTGCCGCCGCACTCGACGAGGCCAAGGCGACTGTCGGCTTCGATTCTCTCGGAGCCGTCCAGGCAAACCACGTCATTCCCGTCGATGGATCCCTGTGGACCTCGACCGGCGGATACCTGCTGATGGACGGTATCGTCTCGTCCATCGAAGCTCAGTTTGTCCCGGCATCCTGAGCGTGGGACACGCGGTCAGGTGCGCAC
>NZ_CAJPJE010000070.1:0-5983 GCF_905369875.1 Actinomyces sp. ICM47 | reverse complement strand
AGAGCAGAAAAGGTACCATTACCCATGTCGGGGCCTCCCAGCGTTTGAAGTGTCGCAACCTCAATCATCGGGCAGGCCCCGACCCCATGCCAACACCACCCCCCACACCCCAAAATGCGAAGAGCCGCTTTAGTGCGAATACGAGGCCGTGGCAGCTATGCGGATTCCTCGAGACACCGCATATCCTCGCGATTCTCCCCGCACGCGGGACGCCTAACTAGAGCCTTAGCCCGCTAACCGGCGGATAAACCCCCCTGATGCGCACGTTAACCCGCTAGGTCGAGCGTGGGCAGGGCTGCCCACGCTCTAGCCAGAAGGCCCAGTCTCCGTCTAGCGGTTTCACACTCCACTCAACAATCACGAGTTGCCGCGATCCCAACCTCGGCCTCGTCGGAGGATACACAGGACGACGATGTTTCCGCGCCGGACCCGCCCCTACGTGGATAGGTTGCGCCTACGCGGACAGGTTATGCGTTCACGGATAGGTTATTAACCTATCCGCATGCTCGGAACCTATCCATGACGTCATGTCCTATCCGCATGCGGCCACCCACAAGCAAGCACACCTACGGCGTACCTTCAATACCGCCGACATCGCGGCTGTACTCACTGAACGTGTCCAGCCAGTGGGCTGGCGACGCGCAACCTACAGCTTGAAGCGCTCCGCGACGACGGGCTTCAGGGAAACGGCACGCTCACGTGCAGACACGTCGCCGCAGGCGGCCAGCCAGTTGGCGAACATGAGGTGCCCTGACTGTGTCATGACGGACTCGGGGTGGAACTGGACGCCTTCGAGGGGCAGGGAGCGGTGGCGCACGCCCATGATGATGCCGGATTCGGTGCTCGCGGAGACCTCGAGTTCGTCGGGCATGGTCGCGGGGTCGATCGTGAGGGAGTGGTAGCGGGTGACGGTCAGTGGCGAGGGGACGTCTTCGAACACGCCGCGCCCGTCGTGGGTGATGACGGAGGTCTTGCCGTGCATGAGTTCGGGCGCGTGCCCCACGGTCGCGCCGAACAGCTCACCCAGGGCCTGATGGCCCAGGCACACGCCCAGCATC
The DNA here is from genome assembly GCF_905369875.1 of Actinomyces sp. ICM47. Lineage (NCBI taxonomy): Bacteria > Bacillati > Actinomycetota > Actinomycetes > Actinomycetales > Actinomycetaceae > Actinomyces > Actinomyces sp. ICM47. The sequence continues at coordinate 4,925 of NZ_CAJPJE010000070.1, read as the reverse complement.
GGGATCTCCCGCTCGGCGCAGTCGGCAATAGTCTGCAGGGACGCGCCGGCGCTCTTGGGGTCGCCGGGTCCGGGGGAAATGAGGACGCCGTCGTAGCCGGCCTCGAACCACGCGGGATCCACGACGTCGTTACGCACGACGTCCACAACAGCGCCCAGGTGGCGCAGGTAGCCCACAATCGTGAAGACGAACGAGTCGTAGTTGTCGACGCAGAGGATTCGTGCCATCGCCGGTCCTTTCATGTACGAGGCCGTAGCCCCTTCTTCGGCCTCCATCGTAGGGTGCTCCCCCAGTGGGCGCGCGACCGCTGTCCGACAAACGGGCGGTGCGGTGCGGAAAGCGGCGGCATAGAAAGCGGCGACGCATTCACGAATGAGAGATGGGAGACCGACCCCGCACCCGTGGGCACAGCCGAGCAGAAATTCCCACATCCACGGTTCGCGACCCCGCCCAACGCCCGTGGATACGACACGAGGCCGGGTGGCCCCGGCCTCGTCCCATCTACAAGCGGGTGGCTCAGGCGCCGCCGACGGAGGACTGTCCCAGTTCCAGGTAGGACTGGACCCAGGGGTAGACCCAGGTGAAGAGGGCGGCGATGGCCGCGGCGATGAGGGCCAGGGATTCGATGACCTTGAACCAGGTGGGGCCGGGCAGGTGGCGGAAGATCCATGCGTACATGTGGGGTCCTTTAGTTCGTGGGTTCGTCGACGAGTTCGGCGGGGACGCCCGTGTCCTTGGGGGTCCAGGATTCGAACTTGAGGTGAACGATGTAGCGCTGCCAGTTGCCGTATTCGGGGTGGCAAGTCGTCATGGTCATCCAACGCTCGGTGGGGGTTTTGGACCAGGAGAGGTCGTCGATGACGGGAGCGACGACGCGCATCTGCGTGGGGTCGGTGGCGTCGATGATCTCGGAGGAGACCATAGAGTAGACGAGGTAGCGGTCGTCGACTTCTACGACGACCTTGTCACCCTGGGTGAGGCGGTCGATCCAGCGGAAGTTGTTGCCGTAGGTGCGGCGGTGGCCGGCGACGGAGAAGTTGCCGACGCCGCCGGGTTGGGTGGTCATGTCGTAGTGGCCGGCCCAGCCCTGGTCGAGGACGTAGGAGGTGGTGCCTTCGGCCAGCGGGATCTTCATCCAGTCCCAGGTGGGTACGTGGACGAGGCCGTAGACCTCGCCGGATGCAACCTCGCGCGTGAACTCGGGTGGTGCGTCCGTTCGGGTCTCGCCTTGGGTACGCTTGGAGGGCTGGTGTTCTTCTTCGTACGAGGCAATGGTCTGGGTGACCTGGCCGGCGACCTGGTAGGTCGTCCAGTAGAGCTGCCACACGGAAAACAGGCCGATGACGAACGCGAAGGTGATGAGCAGCTCGCCGATGACGCCGACGATGTTCCAGAAGATGTTGGAGCTCTTTTTCTTTGTCGGAGTGGCTCGAGCGATGTGTTCACCCATTCGTTTCCTCCACGGTTGCATAGTTGACGGTGAGCGAGGTTGTTGCAGGCGCGAAGCTTAGGGAGTCTTTGGTCTGCATGTCCCACCCGAGGCCGTACTTTGACACATAAGCCTGATAATTCACCATACGTGGGTTTGCAGTAACCGTCGCGCGCAGGGTGTCAGGATCACCGATTGCTTGAATCACAAAGGGTGGGGAAAAGCTGGTTCCGTCGACCAGGATGACGTTACCGATGCATCGGATGACGGTTCGGTTGGTGATGCGTACGCCTTGGACTGTCATGGCTTCAGCGCCGCCAGCCCACAGGGCGTTCATGGTGTCTTCGATGTCCTGCTGGTGGATGACGAGGTCGTTGGGGGTTGCGCCGACGGGGATGCGGCCGGGGGGCGCGTCGTTGAGGGTGATTTGGACGCCGGGTCCGGAGACGGGGCGCGTGGATTTGGCGGTGAAGGCGTCTTCGTCGGGGGTGGGCGCGCCGGGTTGGGAGGTGGAGAAGTTTTGTATCTGCGCGTCGAGGGCAGCGACCTCGGCGTCGAGGGCAGCGACCTGGGCTTGTCGGGTGTGCACAAGGGTTGTGAGGTCCGAGGTCCCGGCGGGGTTTTTGCGTTCGTTGAGGGAGGAGATGGAGAAGAGCAGGCCGGAGGCGATGGTGACGGTGAGGATGGCGGCCGTGTGGCGGACTTTGCGTGGCTGCATCATTCTCCCTTTCTGTGGCGCTGCGTTTGGGTACTTCCTATGTCCGAGACTACGCTAGAGTATCGACTAATTCATCACCGCCGGGCGGTTTGTCTTCCCGCGCGGGCCAGTAGAAAGGACCCGACGTGGCCGAATCGAAAAAGCGCAAGAAGAATGGGCACGAGGTCGAGGACGATACCGAGATCAAGAATTGGACGGATGGTATTCCGCTCAGCCCGGTCTGGTGGGCTCCGACGTTCGTGACACTCATGATTGTGGGTCTGCTGTGGGTTGTCGTGTTCTACATTTCCCAGGGCGTGTACCCGATTCCGAAGATCGGTCAGTGGAATATTGCGGTGGGCTTGGGCACGATGATGGTGGGTTTCCTGATGACGTTGCGTTGGCGCTGAGCGCGTATCGTTTCGCGTGAAACGTGAGTGTGGGGCGTTCCGGTTGTGGCCGGGACGCCCCACGTCGTGTATGGACGAGGCCGTGGCTGGCCGGGTGATTATGCTCGGCTGAGCTGGACGCGCATGCCGGCGTCGTACATGCCCCGGAGGGAGCGTCCGGCGAGGCCGTCTTCGAGGCGCGCGGGGTGGGCGCTGGCGAAGGATATGACGGTCGTGGCACCGGCGTGAAGGAGCGCGGGGGACGCGGGCGTGGAGGGTCCTAGGACGACGGTGTGGGCGTTCGAGGCGAGGGTGAGGAGACGCGGCATGGTCTTGTTGACGAAGGCGGAGCCGGAGATGAAGACGTAGTCCATGTCGGGGAGTAGGTATTCGCAGGCGGAATCGGGGTAGTCGCCCTCGAAGAGGTTGCGTTCGAGGATGTTGAGTTCGGCGGCGTCGGGCATGGCTGCGGCCGCGAAGGGGAAGTGTCCGATGATGGCGACGCGCTTGCCAGCGACGAGGGGCGCGTAGGGGTGGAAGGTGCGCGCCCAGTTGTTTTCTTCGCAGGGGGTGAATCCTCGAGCGAGGGCGACCTCAGGGTGGGAGTGGTAGGCGTTGATAGCGGCCACGCCGATGCCTGCGTCCTCGAAGTTCCAGGATTTGGCCAGGGCGGCGACGTCGCGCAGGGGGCGACCGACCAGCTCGGAGGGGTCCTCGGTGGCGCGCGGGCGGGACTGGACGTTCATGCCGAAGGCCATGCCGACACCGTCGTCGCTGGAGGCGACGCGGCGCCACTTGCCGTCGGTATGGATTTGGGTGACGGTGATGTCGGAGGGGATCTCGTCGATGAGCTGGTCGTACAGGTCCCAGGGGCTGGTCATGGTGTCTCCTGTGGGGCGCATGAGGGAGGGTCCGGCACTGTGCCGGACCCTCCCTATGTTAGGTCATCCTCAGAAGACGTGCCGAGGCCCTGCAGAGGCGACGACACCCCGATTACGCGCCATAGACCTCGACAAGGAGGCGGAACACCAGAGCGTTGAGCGCGACGATACCCGCGATCATGCCGAGAGCCACCAGAAGCTGTCGACGATTCTGCGCCGCCTCCGTGATGCCCGAGCGCGGGCGAGCCAGGCGTGCAAGCACCCACGTAGCGGCCACGCCGGCGACCGCGCCCCCGATGTGCGCCTGCCACGAGATGCCGCTGGCCAAGAAACCGTATACCAGGTTGATGCCCAACAACGTCAGGATCGGTGTCGTATCGGCTCCCCCCAATCGCTGCAGGACAAACACGGCACCGAAGAGGCCAAACACAGCGCCCGACGCCCCCACCGTGCCCACGAGGAGTTCCGACGGCTGGATCAGACACCAGGCGAGGATGAAAGCGGATCCACCCAGCGCACTCACCAGGTAGACGGTGAGGAAACGCCACCAGTCCAGGACGGGTTCGATCGCGCGACCCACCCAGTACAGGGAGAGCATGTTGAACAGAATGTGCAGCAGCCCACCGTGCAGGAACGCGCCCGTCAGGATCGTCCACGGGCGCGACATGAGGAAGAGCGGAACCAACGCGAGAGACGACTTGAGGGAGGGGAACACCCAGGTCACCAGGTACATGAGGATACAGATCGCCATCATCACGTAGGTGACGACCGGCGCACCCATCCGCGCCGCGCGCGACGCCTGGCGCACCCATCCGCGCTTCGAAGATGTACAGTCCACGCAGATCGAGCGCACCTCGGTCGGAATTAAGCAGTCCACGCACATCGGCCGGTTGCAGCGCTTGCAGTAGTCGACACTGCGCACGCCCGGGTGGCGCGGACAGTCGGGGGCGGCCCGCGGGTCGGACCGCTGGACGTAGCTCGGCAGGCTCATAGCGTCCCTTTCATTCGTGGGTAAGGGACGAGGCCGGGGTCTCTCATCCCGCCAACTGCGCTGAGCAGCGGGAGCGGCCCCGGCCTCGTCACTGACAAGAGAAAAGGTCAGTCGACGATCTCGATCGAGTTGATGACCTGCTCCGTCACGGGGCGGTCGTTCGCGCCCGTGGGGGTGGTGGCGATGGCGTCGACGACGCGCTTGGAGGCCTCGTCGACGACCTTGCCGAAGATCGTGTGGTTGCCGAGCAGCCACGGGGTCGGGGCCACGGTGATGAAGAACTGGGAGCCGTTGGTGCCGCGGCCCATGCGCTTGCCAGCGTTAGCCATGGCGAGCAGGTAGGGTTCGTTGAAGTTCAGCTCGGGGTGAATCTCGTCGTTGAACTGGTAGCCGGGACCACCGGTGCCGGTACCGAGGGGGTCGCCACCCTGGATCATGAAGCCGGGGATCACGCGGTGGAAGATGGTGCCGTCGTAGAGGGGACGGGACGTCTTCTGACCGGTCTTGGGGTCGACCCATTCGCGCTCGCCCTTGGCCA
>NZ_CAJPJE010000069.1:0-7460 GCF_905369875.1 Actinomyces sp. ICM47 | reverse complement strand
GACCCCGAACACAAAACGACACGGGACTACAGTAGAAGCATGGCCTCCATGGACTCTCAGCCCCTCACCCCGCGCGGCATCGTCCTCGTCGCCCTGACGGGTGTGGGTGCGGGCTTCCTCTCCGGACTCTTTGGAGTGGGAGGCGGCCTCGTCATCGTGCCCGCCCTCATGGCCGTCCTGCGCATGGACCAGCGCCGCGCCTCTGCCACCTCGCTTGCCGCCATCATCGTCACCGCAGCCGTCGGGTCGGGCACCTACGCCCTGCACGGCGAGGTCTCCTGGGCGGGTGGCACGCTCCTCGTCGTCGGCGCGCTCGCGGGTTCCCAAATCGGCGTATGGCTCCTGCGCTGCCTCCCTGCGCCCTCCCTGCCCTGGATCCTCATCGGCTTCACACTCTTCGTGATCGTCTCCCAATACCTGCAGGTCCCCACGCGTGAGGGTACCGTCTTGCTGACCCCGGCCTCGTGCGCTCTGCTGATCCTGGTCGGCGTGTGCGCCGGCATCCTGTCCGGCCTGGTCGGCGTGGGCGGCGGATCCGTCATCGTGCCCGGCATGGAGCTGGCCGTCGGTGCAGGAGACCTGATTGCGCGCGGCACGTCCCTCCTCGTCATGATCCCCACCGGCATCGCCGGAACCGTCACGAATCTGCGTCACCGCATGGTCGACCTGCGCGTCGGTCTCATCGTCGGAGCCTCCGCCGCGGCCACGGCCCCCGCCGGACGCCTTGTCGCCACGCTCGTGTCCCCGAGCGTCGGCGCGATCCTCTTCAACATCTTCCTGCTCTCCATCATCGCCTCGACGATCCTGAAGATGCGCCGGGCGCGCGCTCAGGGTTGAACGAAACGGCCCCGGCCTCATGCGAGACCGGGGCCGAAGCGTCAGTGCGACTTGCGGATCACTCGTCGGCGGCGCTGGGGTGCGTCATGTCGGCGGGAACGACCCACGCGTCGAACTCGTCGGCGGTCAGGAAGCCCAGCTCGAGGGCGGACTCGCGCAGCGACAGGCCCTTGTGATGCGCGTTCTTCGCGATCTTCGAGGCCTTGTCGTAGCCGATGTGACGGTTCAGGGCCGTCACCTGCATGAGGTTGATGTCCAGGTTGTGCTTGATCTTCTCGTAGTTCGGCTCGATGCCGTACGCGCAGTGCGTGTCGAAGGACACGCAGGCGTCGCCGAGCAGGCGGATGGACTCCAGGACGTTCCACGCCATGACGGGCTTGAAGACGTTGAGCTGGAAGTTGCCCTGCGAGCCGGCGAAGCCGACCGTCGCGTCGTTGCCGAAGACCTGGGTGGCGACCATCGTCATGGCCTCGCACTGGGTCGGGTTGACCTTGCCCGGCATGATGGACGAACCAGGCTCGTTCTCGGGGATCAGCAGCTCGCCGATGCCGTTACGCGGGCCGGAGGCGTACCAGCGCACGTCGTTCGCGATCTTCATGAGGGCGTCGGCGAGGACGCGCAGTGCGCCCGAAACCAGCACCAGCGCGTCGTGCGCGCCCAGGGCGGCGAACAGGTTGTCGGCCTGCTTGAACTCGATGCCCGTCTCCTCGGAGATCTTCTTGGCGGTGAGTTCGCCGAACTTCGGGTGAGCGTTCAGGCCGGTGCCCACGGCGGTGCCACCGATGGCCAGCTCGCGCGCACGGGTGTCGGCGTACTCGATGCCGTCGAGGGCGAAGTCAATCTGAGCAACCCAGCCGGAGATGACCTGGCCCAGGCGGATCGGGGTGGCGTCCTGCAGGTGGGTGCGGCCCACCATAATGACGTCGTCGAACTCCTTGGCCTTCTTGTCCAGCGTGTCGCGCAGCTGGCGCACGCGCGGGTACATGTCGTGCAGCTCGGAGACGACCGCGATGTGCATGGCGGTGGGGAAGGTGTCGTTCGAGGACTGGCCGCGGTTCACGTGGTCATTGGGGTGCACGGGGGACTTGGTGCCCATGGTGCCGCCCGCGAGCTCGATGGCGCGGTTGGAGATGACCTCGTTGGCGTTCATGTTCGACTGCGTGCCCGAGCCGGTCTGGAAGACGACCAGCGGGAAGTTGTCGTCGAGCTTGCCGGAGATGACCTCGTCGCCGGCCTGCGCGATGTAGTTCGCGATGTCGGCGGGCAGCTCGCCCAGCTCAGCGTTGGCCAGGGCTGCGGACTTCTTCAGGATGCCGAGGGCGCGCACCATCGGGCGACCCCACACGAATGTGTTGCGGCCGATGTCGAAGTTGTGCAGCGAACGCTCGGTCTGAGCGCCCCAATAGCGGTTCGCGGGGACCTCAACGGCTCCCATCGAGTCGGTTTCGGTGCGGGTTTCTTGTGCCACAGGTGGCTCCTTCGCGTAGGGCTTACGTACCTCTCTAGGATAGCGCCGAGCGCGCTGTGAGGCGTGGGGCACTCGTCCTAGTCGCGTGCTCGGGACACAATGTCCAGCTTGTGCAGGAGCAACCACGCGCACGAACACGACAGTGCGACGAGAGACAGCGCGAGGAGGAAGGGTGACAGGGGCATCCAGCCGTACAGGGCGGTGGCGCTCACGGGGGCCACGATCCACGTGATCGCGCCGGTCGCGTTGATGACGCCGGCGATGCCGCCCTGCTCGCGCTCGGTGACAGCCAGGGACGCGCCGGCGGAGTAGCCGGGGGAGGCCATGCCCGAGGCGACGCCCATCGCGAAGGTCGATGCCGCGACTGCCCACAGCGTCGGCGCGAGGGTCAGACAGGTGAGAGCGATGAGTGCGAGCGTCATGCCCGCCCGCAGCAGCCTGCGAGGCCCCCATCCCAGGCGTGGCACGACGATCAGCTGCATGAGCATGGCTCCGGCGGCGTTGGCCAGCAGCATGAGGGCCGTGATTGACACGGCGGGCGCGGGCTCGAGTCCACCACGGTCCTGAACGAGAAAGCCTATCGTGATCTGAACGACGCCGTTGGCGAAGTAGATGCCGAAGATCGAGGCGATCCACGGGGCGATCCGCCGGTCGGTCCAGCTCACGCGCGGGGGCAGTTCGCCGTCTGTGGGTTCCGCGCTCGCGCTGTCCGTTGTCCCTTCAATCGACGAGGCCGGGGTCGCTTTCTCGGGTTCTGCGGCCTCATGGGACAGACGGGGCAGGTGCCTCCTTGGGTGGGTGGTGCCTCCGTCACGGGGTAGCCAGATCAGGGCGATGGCCAGCGCGATGAGAACGAAGACCGGCGTGGCGTGCACGGGTCCGAAGATCCACCACGCACCCAGTGCCGACGAGACGAGGGAACCTACCATGACGGACAGGTTGATCGCTCCCGAGAACGCGGATGTGCCGCGCACGCGCGACCCCTCGTCCGGGGTCACCTCGGCGACGAGGGCCTGGCCGGTCGGCGGGATCGCCGCGACGGCCGCGCCGAAGAAGGGGCCGCGCGCCGCCATGATGGCCCCCGCCGCGGCAAACGCGCCGATGTAACCGGCTGCGCGCGCCCACACTGCTGCCGAAAAGAGCGTGCCCGCCGTCAGCGCCAGGATCAGCGCCAGCAGAATGACGCGCCTGCGTCCCCAGGCGATCGAGCGACGCCCCCAGAACTGGCTGAGCGCCGTCACCGCGGCAGCCGCCAGGGACACCGCCGCACCCACGATCCACTCGGGCAGGTCCAGGGCGCGCGAGAGGGGAGCGATCGACACGTTGAGCATGTTCTGCGCCGTGTAGGTAAACAGGGCGATCGCCACGAGCGCGCGCAGCGTCGGATTCGTTAACAAGGGAGAAGAAGGCACAGTGCATCCTACGACGGAGGCCCCGCGCATTGCGCGGGGCCTCCCCAGACAGTTGTTGAATAACACAGAGGTGCGGTAAGAGTTAACGCTGCACCCAGGTGCTCACCTTCCAGCGCGCGTCCCCCGAGCGCTCACGCCACTCGGCATCACTGTGGTTCTCATCCCTGCGCCACAGAGACGGATCCAGCGGCGGCGCGTACACGAAGGTCGAATCCTCGGGTGCACCCGAGGCCACATCCAACTCCAGGTCGGTCACCACGGCCTCGTCGAGGAAGGGCAGTGTCTGCGCATAGAGCTGTGCCCCGCCCGTGATCCAGATGTAGGGGGCCTCCGTGCGCGCCGTCTCCTCGCGTGCGATCTGAAGCGCCTCATCGACGGAGGAGACAACGAGAGCGCCCTCGGCCTCGTACCCGGGGGTACGGGTGATGACGATGTTCGTGCGGCCCGGGAGGACGCGCCCGAGAGCCTCCCACGAGCGGCGGCCCATGATGATCGGGCAGCCCATCGTGGACTCCTTAAAATGACGGAAATCAGCGGGAACGTGCCAGGACATGGCCGTGCCCGACCCGATGATCCCGTTGCTATCCTGGGCCCAAATCGCGGCGAGCTTCGTCATACGGCGACCGGAGCCTTGATCGTCGGGTGATGCTGGTAGTCGACGACGGAAATATCGTCGAAGGAGTACTCGAACATCGACGGAGCCTTTGTCAGCTCCAAGCGCGGGAACGGGTACGGCTCGCGGCTCAGCTGCTCGGTCACCTGCTCCGTGTGGTTGGAGTAGATGTGGCAGTCTCCGCCCGTCCAAATGAAGTCGCCGACTTCCAGGCCCGCCTGCTGGGCGAACATGTGGGTGAGCAGCGAGTAGGACGCGATGTTGAAGGGCACACCCAGGAACATGTCTGCGCTGCGCTGGTAGAGCTGCAGCGACAGGCGGCCGTCAGCCACGTACAGCTGGAAGAACGCGTGACAGGGCTCGAGCGCCATCTGCGGCAGGTCTCCAACGTTCCACGCGGAGACCACCATGCGGCGCGAATCCGGGTTCGTCTTCACCGTCTCGAGGACCTGGGAGATCTGGTCGATGTGGCGGCCGTCCCCGGCGTTCCACGAACGCCACTGGACGCCGTACACCGGGCCCAGCTCACCGTCCTCGTCCGCCCACTCGTTCCAGATGCGGATCCCGTTGTCCTGGAGCCAGGACACGTTTGACGAACCCGACAGGAACCACAGGAGTTCGCCGACCACCGACTTGAGGTGCACACGCTTCGTCGTGATCAGCGGGAAGCCCTTGGACAGGTCGTAGCGCAGCTGCGCCCCAAACAGGGAACGCGTGCCTGTGCCGGTGCGGTCACCTTTGGGGGTGCCCTCACGCATAATGCGCGCCAGCAGGTCCTCGTACTGGCGGTCGACGGCGCTCACGTCAGTTGATCCGCTCGTTCGTCCATGTGTGCGAGGCCGGCAGAGCCTGGTCGACGACCGAGTGCTCGATCGTGCAATTGCGCTTGATTGCGGCATCGGCGCGACGCTTGAGATCCTCGATCTCCTCGTCGGACAGGGCAGACATGTCCTGGACCAGCTCGACGTCCACGCGCGTGAAACGATCATTCTGCTGGTCGTAGTCAGCGGACACGCCGACGAACTGCTCGAAATCGTCGCCCAGGCGAGCCGCCATGCGGGCATCCGAGCTCATCGCGTTGCAGCCCGCGATCGCGAGCTTGAGCAGATCACCGGGGGAGAAGAGGCCGGGGCCATGACCGATGCGGATCTCGGCGCCGTCCTGGTTGCGGGCAACGTACTGACGCACGCCCGTACGCTGCATGTACAGAGACTCTGGGGTATCACTCATAGGACCATTGTCGCGTAAAAAGGTGCCGTTCGCCCAGACATCAGCGCCGGGCGGGCGGTGTTTTTCCTACAGCGAAGCGCAGTCCTCAGCGATGCTCCTCCAGCCATGAGGCGGCCAGCTCGCGCTCGTGCTCGATAACCGTTCCCGCGTGGGTCACCGCCTCCCTCTCAATGCGCCCACCAAACAGCGGAATCCGCACCGACACGTTCCCCTTCACGGCGCGCGTACAGCCATCATCCGCGGGAGAGAGGACGGAGGCCGCGTCGAAGGAGACGGGCGCACCCTCCACGGTCAGCGTCGAACGCGAACGAGCCACGGCCTCGTCCCTCTTCCACTCCTCCACGAATGTTGCGCGCAGACTGCCCTTGACAAAACGGGAGGCGGCCGCCGGGATCAGTTCCGGGCGCACGTCACCTGAGAACGTGATGCGGCCACCCTCCACGCTCGCCGTCGTGCTGCCCGGCACCAGGAAAGAGCCGAAACGTCGCTCCTGGTAGCCCGGGCTGAGGAACATGGCGACGACTTCGTCAACAGTGCCCGGATAGGTAACAGACTGGGTGAACTCCATGATTCTCCTTCTCTCTGAGGTCACCGCCGAATCGTGGCCCGGCGCTCATTTACAACTAAGGACCGCCTTTGTGGCCCCGCTCCCACTAGAGTAGAGCCATGCGTAGCCTCATGCAGTTAGCTGAAGAAGCCTCTTCGACACCGCTGTCGGAGCAGGACATTGATTGGCTGCACCTGCTGTTTGCGGACTGGCAGGTGCTCGCTGACCTGGCAGCCGCCGACCTCGTTCTGTGGCTGCCCGCCGACGACGGCAGATTCATCGCCGCCAACCACTGCCGCCCCGCGACCTCGACGACCGTTCACGTCGACGACATCATCGGGTTGCACCTGCCCGCCGCCCGCGAGGTCGACCTGCATCGCGCCATCCAGACCGGCCAGGTTGTGCGCTCGCCCGCTGCACGCTGGGCGGGCACCTACTCGATGCAGGAAACGTGTGTTCCCGTGTGCCACGACGGGCGCATTATCGCGGTCATCACCCGTGAAACGAACCTGTCCAGCCCCCGCCTGTCGATGGGTTTTGAGGGGTGGACCATCGCCGCGGCCGACACACTTTGCCAGATGATCGCGCGCGGTGAGTACCCCTACGACTCCACCCCGCAGGTCACCTCCCACGGCGTTCCGCGCGTCCTTGATGGTGCGCTCCTGCTCGATGCGGAGGGGCGCGTCCTGCAGGCTAACCCCAACGCCATGTCGTGCCTGGCGCGCCTGGGGATTCGCCACGACGTGAAGGGCAAGGTCCTGGCCCAGGAGATCACCGACGTGATCGGCGAAGGCACCTTCATCGAGGAATCGATGGCCGTCGTCGTCATGGGTCGGGCCTCCTGGCGTGTCGAGATCGCGGCGAGCGCCTCCACCATTTCCATGCGTGCCCTGCCCCTGCAAAACGGGCGCAAGCGCCTGGGAGCTGTCATCCTCCTGCGCGACGTGTCCGAGGTACGCCGCCACGAGCAGGAACTCATGACGAAGGACGCGACGATCCGCGAGATCCACCACCGCGTCAAAAACAACCTGCAGACCGTGTCCGCGCTGCTGCGCCTGCAGTCGCGTCGCTCCAGTGAGGACGCCGTCAAGGTGGCACTCGCGGAGGCCGAGCGCCGCGTGCAGGCCATCGCGACCGTGCACGCCGCCCTGTCGCAGAACGTGGACGAGTCGGTCGACTTCGACGAGGTCGCACGCACGATTGTGCGCATGGCTGGTGCGATCGCGTCCACGGACCACGCCGTCGAAGTCATCACGACCGGCAGCTTTGGCACCATTCAGGCCGATCAAGCTCAGGCCCTGGCGACCGTCCTCAACGAGCTGGTCGCGAACTCGGTCGAGCACGGCCTTGCGG
>NZ_CAJPJE010000068.1:0-7623 GCF_905369875.1 Actinomyces sp. ICM47 | reverse complement strand
TCAACGCCTACATCACCTACTGGAACACAACAAGACGCCAAGTAAAGCTCAAGGGCCTGACCCCAGCAGAATACCGGGATCAGGCCCTACAGCAAGCCGCATAACGACTACCATTAAACGCGTCCAACTTTCTGGGCGCAGTTCACCGGCGCGTGCCAGGGGCTGACAGCCTGGGCCGCTGCGCTCACTATCGTCGAGGCCTGCTCCGGCCCCCCGTGTCATCCGCGATGACAGCGTTATCGCAGGTTCCACCGGGAGGTTCTGGGCAGGTTTTCCCGTTTCTCGTGTCTTCCTCCGAAACTAGACCCGCGCCCCGGTAGCCCATAGGATGGTGGTAGCGCATACATCTACCGCACGGTACGAGACGGGTTCGCCACGCGTGACACCTGGACCGCACTGAGCGGATGATCTGGAAGGAGGCGCGCCCGTGACATACGAAGCCAGCTCGACACTGTTCTTCATCTTCATGATCATGATGATGATATTTATCGTGCTTGTGTCGCCACTCGGAAAGGCACTTGGCACCCAATTCAAGCGGAAGTCTCTCAACACCCGCTATTCGCAGCTCGACCCCCTCGTGCGCCAAGTCCTGGCCGACACGGACGGCGACCGCACGAAAGCCGCCCGCAAGCTGCGCCGCAAGACCCTGCTCCCCACTGCCACCATCAATACCCTCCTCTCCCTCTACACCGATCATGCATAACGACGCACTGCCCTTCACCCTTGTCGTATTCTTCGTCATCTTCTTTTTCCTGATGCTCGCGCCCATGTTCTACGCGGTCGTCATGGGCGTGCGCGAAAAGAACCTCCAGATGGAGCGCGAGCGCCTGGTACAGCTCTACGGGTTCGACCTCGAGCGCATCCGGCAGGACGAACCCCTGCTCATGGAGCACATTCACCGGCTCATCCCCACGATCGGGATCATGCCGACGATCCGATACGTCTCTTCAGCCGCGGGGCTGCCCATCGACGTCGCCCAGATCCTCGTGTGCAGTGAACCCGCCGCCCCGCTCACCTCCAGTCCCTACCCGATGGCGCATCCTGGTTCGGCCGCACCACAGGTCGGCACGACACCCTCCTACCCGATGTCATCCCGGTCGAGCACCACGCAGTTCCAGCCGGCCGAGGCCTCGGCACCCGATTCCGCCACGAGGCAGGCATCCGCGACGCGCACGACCACCCCGCGCGGGGCGGCAACCGAATCGGGGCACGAGCGATGAGCACCACCGCAGTTCTCAGCGTCGTCGGCGTGGGCCTCGCTGCCTACCTCATCGGCGTTCTTCTGTGGGCGACGGCCCGTTTCTTCACCAGCCGACGCAAGCCGTCATACGCGACGACACACAGGTACGAGGAGCTCCACCAGCTCGCTGGTGCCGCGCTGCGTGAAGCACACGGAAATCGGGCGCAAGCCGCCCACATCATGCGCCACGCGACACGCCTGCCTCGCCGCACCATCAACACTGCGCTGCTCCTGCACCGGTAAGGGACGATAGGGCGAGGCGGTCGGCGAAGTGCCAGCCTCGCACTATCCCCCCGGCCACGGGCAACACGACAACGAAGGGCCGCCGCTCGACCATCCACGGTCGAGTGGCGGCCCTTCACCTAGCCTCAGCGGATCGTATGGCCGACGCGGGCACCGACGCAGATTCCGGGCGCATCACGCTTAACTGACCTCTTGGTCAGCAATATAGTAACGAGCATCTCTTCTAGCTTGGTTCTGCAACCACTTGCCATAACTGCAAAACGCGACCCACACTTACCCCGCAAATGAAGCGCGAATGCATGTATTACAAGTAAATACTACGAAACTACACTCATACGAAATGAAAGAAATAACTCGAACCCCTCAGATAAAAATCACGAAAAGATAACGGGTGTAAAACTTGACCGCGCGAACACCTTTAGATATATTTAAGGCCTCCGGAGACGAAATTTCGACGAACCAAGCCCTCCAGGTGGACTGGGAGCTGACCAGAAGAAAGAAGCAGCGATGTTTGAGCAGATCACCGCAGTTATCAACGCGTTCCTCACCTTTGTTGGTAGCATTCTTGGCCTCTTCTCCTGATTAAACCCTCAATCAGGAAAAGGGTTGCTCTGAGAGGCAACGCTTGATAGGAACCCCAGTCCCCCTAGCGGGGACTGGGGTTCTGCCTCATCCGTCGAGTTCAGCACCAGGAAACCAGAGAACACTCCCATCAGCGCAACGCGACCACGGCCTCGTCTCTCTCACAGACGCATAGTGCGGGGCTGCCGCCCGACCAACGACGGTCGGGCGGCAGCCCCGCACTCGCACTCAGCGAATCGCCTCCATGACACGCACACCATCGAGCACGGTCACGTACGGCAAGGGATCAATATCAGCCTCAAGGACATACTCCGTGAGCTGGTCGCGCACAGTGTTGCGCAGCTCCTCGGGGTCCCACGGCTTACCGATGTAGTAATCCAGGCCCGCATGGTTAACCGCGCGGATCGTATCAGACTGGTCGGCCTGACCGGTGACCAGCACCGTTCGTGTCGCGGCGAAACGATCATCCTGCATGAGTTCCACGAGGAAATCGACCCCCGACTTGCCGGGCAGGCGATGATCCGAGAGAACCAGGGCCAGCTCGTCCCCATCCTCGACGATCTCATCAATCACGGCCCACGCGTCGTCGACGTCTTCGGCGACCTCAAGCCGGATCTTGTCCCAAAACTCTTCAAGATCACGCTCGAGCGCGTCTCGCACGTCGGCCTCGTCCTCGAGGGACAGGATTGTCAGGGTCATGATTCCTCCTCTTGTGGTTGAGTGGGCAACGAGATCCTCATAGTGGTGGACCCCGGGTGAGAGCAGATCACGAGTGTTCCCCCGTGGTCGGCGATGATGCTTCGGACGATGGACATGCCCATACCAAGCCCGAATCGGACGCGCCCCGCCTTAGTGGTGAAGTGCGGCTCCATAATCTTGTCAACAATTCCCGGGTCGATACCCGGACCGTTATCGCACACGGTGATGGCAACTCCCTCAGGCGTCGGTCGCACGGTGATACGGATCAGCGCCTCGGCCTCGCCGCGTGTCGGCAGCTCGGGCACGCCGCCCGACGCCTCCGCCGCCGCGATCAAGTCGGCGTTCTCGTCTTCAATGGCTTCGGCCGCGTTGACGATGAGGTTCGTCCACACCTGTTGCAGCTTCGCGGGATGCGCGCGCACGAGCGGCACCTCCTCGTAGTCGCAGTCGATGCGGATACCCCGTACCCTGTGGGCGGTCAGCCGCAGCACGTCGTCGATCCCCTCGCGCACGTCCACAGGCTTGAGATCCTCGGCGTCCGGGCGCGCGTAGCCCTTGAGGGACTGGGTCAGCTCGATGACGCGGTCACCCGCGGCGAGCACCGAGCGCAGGGACCCACCCAGGCGCGCCCCGGCCTCGTACGCGTCAATGCCTCCCGGGATCTGTGCGAGCGCGCGCGCACCGTCTGCCCCTTGGATCCCCGCGCGCACGAGCCGACGTGCGAGCGTGCGGTCACCGACGACGGGCAAGAGCTCCTTCATGAGGGCGCGCTCGACCGACGTGGAGCGCGGGGGCGCGGTCAGCGCCCGGGACATGGCCTCCCTCGACGAGGCCGTGGCTGGGGCAGCGAGGGCCGCATCGACGTCCTCGTGCAGGTGCTTCGCGGCGCGCACGAGAGCGGTCACCGGGTTGTTGAGCTCGTGGGCGATACCGGCGCTCAGCTCGCCGAGCATCGCGAAGCGCGCACGTTCGACCAGCTCGGCACGGGTCGCGCACAGGTCCTCGAGGGTGGCCGCCAGGGCCTCCTTCTGGGCCTCAAGGTCCTCGGCGAGCATCGCGTTTTGCAGGTGAAGGTCCTCGGCACGCATGAGGCGGCGCGTCAGCGAACGAATCGCAAGCGCCGTCAAGGTTCCACCGATCGACGGATCCTCAGAAATGACGATCTGGAGCTGCTCGGTCGTCAGGCGCACGACCGTCGCCTCGGTCGCCGTCTCGCCCGTGAAGAACGCGTCCTCCGCCCTGGCCAGCGACACCAGGCCAATGAGCGGACCCGACGTCGCCAAGTGCGCGAGCACCTCACCCTGCGGGGAATCCCTGTGCAGGGACACTTGTCCTTCAAGCACCAGGTACACGGCACCCACCGGCTGCCCCTGCGTCACCAGCTGCGTACCCTCCGGG
Source organism: Actinomyces sp. ICM47 (assembly GCF_905369875.1). Classification (NCBI taxonomy): domain Bacteria; kingdom Bacillati; phylum Actinomycetota; class Actinomycetes; order Actinomycetales; family Actinomycetaceae; genus Actinomyces; species Actinomyces sp. ICM47. Next base: position 3,461 of record NZ_CAJPJE010000068.1, on the reverse strand, counting down.
ATGATGAGGCGCGGACGCTGGCCAAGCACCCGCTCGACGCCCGCAAGGAGCTCCATAACAACCTCGCGCTCGTCACGATCCAGGCCCTCCAAGAGCGGACCCTGGACGGCGAACGGCGGCGGATCCGCAATGAGGTTGCGGATCTGGCGCTGCGAATAACCGCACCCACTCAGGTAACGCACCATCGTCGAATACGCCTGGCCCGCCAGCAGCGGCACCGTCCACGGCGCCTTCAACACCGAGGACAGCGCCCCCGACTGCATGCAGCCCGTAAGATCACGATGCTCGAACTTATCCGTGACGACCACCCACTGCACGCGTGTCAGCACGGGAATCGACACCGCATGCTCGATCATCGCGTCAATGTCGGAAACCTCCGAGGTCACCAGACCCATCAGCACATGATCGCCGGGGCGCAGGCTCGCCTCGTAGGCCGCCAAGTCCCCAATGCCGTCCACTCGATCCAAGCATAAGCGCGGGAACGCATACGACAGGTCCCTGGTTACCGGGGCCGCGATATGCCGCGAATCGTCGCCGACCACCAGCATATGAATCGGGTACCCCGCGCGGTGACCTCCGCAGCGCACATCCGTGCGCGCCATGACCGAGGCATCCTCCTGCGCGGGACCCTGCGTCCACCCGTGGGCCAGCCCCGGCCTGGGGCGACCGTTCGCGCCCGAGCCGACCACGGCCTCGTCCATGGACACGTCACATCACCCCGATGAATCCCCAGGTCAGCGGAGCCACAAACGCCAGAAGAATAATGCCGACGACGCCGACAACAATGCCGACGACCGCCATCTCGCGGGTCGGGGTCGTGCCCGTCGAGTACGCGATCGCGTTGGGCGGGGTCGAGATCGGCAGGCACATGCCCAACGAGCAGCCCAGTGCGATGACGATCGCGATTTCCGCGGCGCTCGTGGACACCGTCGCCGCCAGGCCCATACCCATCGGAATCAGCAGGTTCGCCGACGCCGAGTGCGAAATGACATTCGAGGTCACCCACCCCACGAGGGCCAACACGAGGATCAGGAGAACACCGGGGATCGAGGCCCACTGGATCGAACCGAGCATCCACTTGTCGAGGCCCGTCGCAGACACTCCTGATCCCAGCGCGATACCGCCCGCGACCAGCCACAGGACCGGCCAATCCAGGGCACGCAGGTCGTCGCCGCTCATCACCTTCGTCATCAGGAGAACGACGACCGGCAGGAAGCCAACGACGTTGGCCGAAATGTGGTGCAGGGACTCCGTCATCCACAGGAGGATCGTCAGACCCGCAACCGAGTAGAAGATGATTGCGTTGCGCGACTTCTCGAAGCGCGCCGACGTGTCGATGTTGAACGTCGCGTCGGAGGGAATGTAGCGCCACGCGATGAACGCCCACGACAGGGCCAGAAGCACCAGCATGAGCGGCACGGCCGCGAGCATCCACTGCAGGAAGGTGACCTTGACGCCCGCGTTCTCCAACGCGCCCAGAGCGATCGCGTTCGGGGGCGTGCCAACCGGCGTGCCCATACCACCGACGTTCGCGGCCACGGGGATCGACAGGGCAATGCCGGTGCGCGCCTTGCCTTCGGGCAGGGCCATGATGACCGGCATCATAACGGCGAACATCGTCGCCGTGGTCGCCGTATTCGACATGAACATACTCATGATCGCGGTGATCAGCATGACGCCCATAACCGTCAGACGAGGCTTGCCCATGAAGGGCTTGAGGAGGATCGCCGACAGGGCGCGATCCAGCTTGTACTTGGCAGCGCCGTCGGCCACCATGAAGCCGCCCAGGAACAGGATGATGACCGGGTTAGCCAGTGCCCCGAAGAACTTCGTGTACGCCGGGGCACCCTCACCCACGCTCAGCAGCGCATGGTCCGAAATGAACAGGACCTCCAGGAAAATGACCAGGACCGCCGTGCCCGCGAGCGGCACCGCCTCCGTCACCCACAGCAGAATCGCCGCCAGGAAGATACCAAACATGCGAGTGCCTGACACATCCAGGCCTGGCAGCTGAATAAAAAGGGATGCCGCGATGCAGATCAGCGCACCGATAGCACCAAAAGCCTTGACTGGACTGACTTTCCCCTTCTTCTTAGAGAAATCTGCCTGTCGGGTGGACATATTCTGAGCGGACCGCGGATTGATTGACACCGCGCCCTTGGAGCGTCGAGCCATTACGAAGAGACCTCGTTGTCTTGCGTGGATACTGTCCAATTAGTGTAGGCCAGCACACACAGAAAGTGAAACCGGGGTGAGAGCTTTCGGATGCTCTCACCCCGGATTAACGTTTCCCGTCAGTCTTCTCTGCCCACTCGCGGTCCCGCGACCTCCTACTCAGCCACGGCCTCGTCAATGTCGTAGCCCGTCGGGAGGAGACCCGGACGGGCAGGCTCCCACCCGAGCGCGGAGGCAACATAGTCGGCGAAGTTGCGGATGATCGACCAATTTTCCTCGAATCCGAGCTGATTGGGGATGGTCAACAGGAGGGTGTCAGCCTCCGCGAGGGCGCGATCCTGACTCAGCTGCTTAATGAGCGTCGAAGGGTCAGCCGCGTACGTGCGCCCGAAGGTGGCGACGCCGGAGTCAAGGTGGCCGACCTGATCACCCGAGGCACTCAGACCGTACAGGCCGCGGTCACGCTCGGACAGGAGCGGGAAGATCGAACGCGACACAGCCACGTGCGGTGTCCAGTCGTGGCCGGCCTCGACCCACACCTGGCGGTAGGCGCGTAGCTGCTCGGCCTGGATGTCACCGAAAGGCTTGTCGCCATGCTCGAAGACCAGGGTGGAGCTCATGAGGTTCACGCCGTCGCGCGCGGCCTGGACCGCCGATGCATTGGACCCCGCGCCATACCAGATCCGGGAGCGCAAGCCGGGCGAATACGGGAGGACCGGCAGGGGCGTACCCGGGTTGAGCTGGGTAGGGTACTGCTCGTGCAGGGGCGCAGCCTCGGCGATTGAGGGTCTGAAGGCGCAGGTCACAGCGAACCAGAAGCTCGTGAGCCAGGTCGGCGGCGCGGTCCAGCGGATCGAGAAGCGCACCGAGGAACGGGTCGAGAAGGCTGTCGAGCAGGTCGCCGGGGAGGCTTCGGCCACGATGACCGCGAGCCTCGACGCCTCGAACGCGCGGGCGGAGTGGATCATCGCCGCGACGGCGAAGCTGGAGGCGCGACAGCTCTGGTCCGCCGCCGCGATGTGCCTCGTTCTCCTGCCGGTGGCCATGGTCGTCGCCGGTCTCTGGATGGGCATCGCCGGGCTCATCACGGGTGTTCAGTGGGCGCTGGACGTGGACGTGAGCGTGTGGCTCGGCATCGGTCGGTGGCTCGTGGTCGGCACTGGCCTCGCCGGGGCCGGCTACGGGGTCTTCGCGTCCGTCCGCTGGGTTGCGGGTCTCGTGGAGACCTGGAAGGGCCGCGGGATGCCGAAGTGGCCCCGCTGGCGCAAGAGGTGATCACGCCTCAC
>NZ_CAJPJE010000067.1:0-8907 GCF_905369875.1 Actinomyces sp. ICM47 | reverse complement strand
TCCGGGACGCATCCAGGCCATCGAGGTGAGCCAGCCGCTGATCTGGCGACTGTTTGGCTGGTATCGCGTGGAGATCACGCAGGCCGGCAACGCGGCGCACACGTCGGACGAAAAGAATAAGGGCATGCAGGTGGATGTGGCCTCCGACGTGCTGCTTCCCGTCGGCAGTCGCACGGAGGTCATCCAGGCGATCGCGATGGCGATCCCGGACCTGGGGACCGATGATCCTGACGGCTTCCTTGAGTCCCTTCGCGTGGGCACGGGCGAGGACCGCTGGATGACACCGATCCCGCCTAGCGCGAGGATTCTGGATCCTCTCGTGTACAAGCGCCGAGCCTTCGGCCTGACCGATGCCATGTTTGCGATCCGCGACGGCTTCTTCAACCGGCGCTTCTCGATCATCCCTCTGACACGCATCCAGTCGGTGTCGCTGCATCAGGGACCCATTCAGCGCTGGCGCCGCGTCGCTTCCGTGCGCGCCGCGCTGGTCCCCGGACCGGTGGCATCCCTGGCCGAGCATGTCGAGGCGGGCCGCTCGCTGGAACTGTGGGCGCAGCTGTCGCAGGCCTCGAAGGTCCGCCGCGAAGCCGAGAAAAGCGAGCGCTGGCTCTCCCGTGTCACCGAGGTTGTCGAGGCAACCACAGGCGACGCGAGCGACAAGTAGGACGCGGATCGGCGACAATATGACCATGAGTACCCCCGGACGCCTCGGCATCGGCATCATCGGCATGGGCCACGTCGGCCCCGTCATTGGCTCCGCTCTGCGCGCCGTCGGGCATCAGATCGTCGCCGTTTCCGCGTCCTCGGACGCCTCGCGCGAGCGGGCCGACGCGATGCTGCCCGGAGTGCCGCTCGCCTCCCCCGAAGAGGTCGCGCGGCGCTCCGAAGTCGTAATCCTGGCCGTCCCCGACGACCAGATCGGCCCCCTCGTCTCCGGACTCGCCGACCTCGGCGCGTGGCAGACCGGGCACATTGTCATCCACCTCTCCGGTGCCTCGGGTACCGCCCTGCTGGCCCCGGCTTCGACCGCCGGAGCGATCCCCCTGGCCATCCACCCGGCGATGACCTTCACGGGGACCAGCGTCGACGTGGCGCGCCTGGTCGGCACCCCCTTCGCGGTCACGGCTGCCGCCCCCTTCCTGCCCATCGCCCAGGCCCTCGTCGTCGAAATGGGCGGGGAACCCGTCATCGTCGCCGAGGAGGACCGCCCCCTCTACCACGCGGGCCTCGCCCACGGTGCTAACTTCATTGCCGGCATCACCGTGCAGACGACGCGCATCCTCGCCGCGGCTGGCATCGATAACCCTGCCCTGTACGTGCGGCCCCTCCTCGAGGCCGCCCTCGACCGTGCCCTCACCGAGGGCGTCACCGGCATCTCCGGACCCGCCGCCCGCGGCGACGCCGGTACCATCGCCGCCCACGCCTGCTGCCTCGCCTCTCGCGAGGAACTCGCGGGGGAACGCGACACCTACGCGGACATGACCCGCGCCCTCACGCGCCTCCTGCGCGAGGCCCGGCTCCTCGACGAACGCGCCGCAACAGCCGTCGAGGCAGCCCTCCTCGACCTCGGAGCGTAACCTCCCCCTGTGGGAACGATCCCGCGCGACCCAGCCCAGGCCTCGTCCATAACGCAGGCGTGAGGATAGCGACTCTATTTCGCGTCGGCAGGTCAATATTTGCAAGAATAGAAATATGATCCACCGTCCCATCCTGACACACACGCGCGCCCAACTGGCCGAGGCACTGACGAAGCTGCCCGGCACGAAGGCACTCGTCATGACCATGGGTGCCCTGCACAACGGACACCTGCAGCTCGTGCGCGAGGCGCAGCAGCTCGCTGACCACGTCATCGTCACGATCTTCGTGAACCCGACGCAATTCGCGCCCGGCGAGGACTTCGACGCCTACCCGCGCACCCTGGACGCGGACATGGACGCGCTCGAGACAGTGGGCGCGGACCTCGTGTGGGCGCCCGCACCGCAGGACGTGTACCCGACCCCCGTGACCGTGTCGATTGACCCGGGTCCCATCGCGCGCGTCCTCGAAGGAAAGACGCGTCCCACGCACTTCGCGGGCGTCGCCCTCGTGTGCTCCAAGGTTGTCAACCTCGTACGCCCCGACGTGGCCCTCTACGGGCAGAAGGATGCCCAGCAGTTGGCCGTCCTGCGCACCGTCTTCACCCAGCTTGACATCCCCGTGCGCGTCCACGCTGTGCCGATCATGCGCGCCGAGGACGGTGTGGCCCTGTCCAGCCGCAACCAATACCTCAGCGACGACGAGCGCGCCCGCGCCCGTGCGCTGTCCCGCTCGCTGCGCCGCGGCGTTGAGGTCGCCGAGGCCGGGGCCGAGCCTGCGGCCATCGTGGCGCAGTGCCGCGCGGTCATCGAGGCCGAGGGCGGCATTGACTTGGACTACATCGCGCTCGTCGATGCCGGGACCTTTGAGATCCTCGCGGGTACCGAGTCCGTGCCCGTCGGTGAAGGAACGGGCGCGTCCACCGTGGCAGCCGACGGCACGCGGCAGGGAAGCCTCCTCATCGCCGCCAAGGTCGGCACTACCCGCCTCATCGACAACATGGAGGTGGCGCTGCACGCCGCCCCCTGTTCCTGCTCCACCCACACGGGGGACCTCGCATGATGGAAATGACCCGCGAGATGGCGATCGGCAAGATCCATCGCGCCGTTGTCACCGGTGCCGACCTGCACTACGTCGGTTCAATCACCGTGGACGAGGACCTGCTGGACGCCGCGAACATCGTACCCGGCCAGAAGGTTGACATCGTCAACGTCAACAACGGCGAACGCCTCTCCACCTACACGATTGCCGGATGGCGTGGCTCTGGCACCATCCAGCTCAACGGTGCGGCCGCCCACAAGGTGAACGTCGGCGACCTCGTTATCATCATGGCCTACGCCCAGGTGCCCGAGTCCCTCGTGCGCCAGGTCAAACCCTCCGTCGTCTTCGTCGACGAGGCCAACCGGATCGTCAGCGCCGGTGACCACGCGGGCACCGTCCCCGAAGACTCCGAGCGCGCCCGCGCGCTGGGCCTGAAGAGTTCCGGCGTCTAACTGGGACGCAGTGCTAGCGTCCACACGCCTGAGTGGACGCTAGTCGAGGCCGTGCGTATCCGGATAGGTTGCGCGCACGCGGATAGGTTATACGCATCCGGATAGGTTATTAACCTATCCGGATGTTCGTTACCTATCCGGATGCGTGTTGCTGCCCGCAGACGGCAGCCACAACATGCGCTGGATTGTGGCCACAACGCGCGCCAGTAGCATCTGACCAGCGCCAATGCACTGGCTGCGCCAGCATGGCGAGCAAACCCCTTCGTAGGGGCACACCCCGACGCTCGCGCGCCTGCGTGACCTGCTCAACCGGGCCACTGCCTCGTCGCCTCCTCAGAACCCGCTACGATAGGCGCATGACTGATTCTTCTTCCACCCCCACGCAAGCCCCCGCCGACGACACCCCCGAGCAGGTCAAGGTCCGCGCGGCGAAGCGCGAGCGCCTCATGGAGGCGGGCATCCCCGCCTACCCCGTGCTCCTGCCTATTACGACGACCATCAAGAAGGTGCGCGAGCAGTACTCCCACCTTCAGCCCGGTGAAGAGACCGAGGATTACGTGGGCCTGGCGGGCCGCGTCGTCCTTGCTCGCAACGGCGGCAAGCTCTGCTTCGCGACCCTCATGGACGGCGAAGGCAACAAGATCCAGGTTATGCTCTCCGCCGCCTCAGTCGGTGCCGAGTCCCTGGCCGCCTACAAGAACGATGTCGACTTGGGCGATCACCTCTTCGTTCACGGCCGCGTGATCTCCTCGCGCCGCGGCGAGCTGTCGATCTTTGCGACCCCCGCGGAGGTCACCCCCGAGGCTCAGGCCGCCTACGAGGCCGCCTCGAGCGCCCTGCCCGCCCCCGACGCCTCGTGGGCCATCGCCTCCAAGGCGCTGCGCCCCCTGCCTAAGACCTGGACCACCGAGGACGGCGAGGAGATCACGCTGTCCGAGGACCAGCGCATCCGCCGCCGCGAACTCGACCTGATCACGCGACCCGCCGCACGCGACATGGTCCGCATCCGCGCGGCTGTCAACCGCTCGCTCCGCGAAAACTTCTTCCGCCGCGACTACATCGAGCTTGAGACGCCGATGCTGCAGATGATCCACGGTGGCGCGGCTGCCCGCCCCTTCACGACGCACATGAACGCGCTCGATACCGAGCTCTACCTGCGCATCGCGACGGAGATCTACCTCAAGCGCGCGGTCGTCGGCGGCGTGGACCGCGTCTTCGAAATCAACCGCAATTTCCGTAACGAGGGCATGGACTCCTCCCACAGCCCCGAGTTCACGGCGCTGGAGGCCTATGAGGCCTACTCGGACTACAACGGCATGGCCGACCTGACGCGCGACCTCATCCAGCAGGCTGCGCGCGACGCCTTCGACCTGTCCGAGGGCGAGGAAATCGTGCGCCTGGCCGATGGCACCGAGTACGACCTGTCGGGCGAGTGGGATCGCATCGACCTGTACGGTTCTACCTCTGAGGCCCTGGGCGAGGAGATCACGGTGGAGACGCCGCGCGAGACCCTCGTCAAGTACGCGGAGCGCATCGGCCTGGAGGTCGACGACTACGCGGTTTCCGGCAAGATCGTTGAGGACATCTTCGAGGAACTTGTCGGCTCTAAGCTGTGGGCCCCGACCTTCGTCTATGACTTCCCGGAGGATACCTCCCCGCTGACCCGCTACCACCGCTCGCGCCCCGGACTGACCGAAAAGTGGGACCTGTACGTGCGCGGTTTCGAGACGGGTACCGCCTACTCTGAGCTGGCCGATCCGGTCGTCCAGCGCGAGCGCTTCGAGGCGCAGGCCCTCGCGGCTGCCAACGGCGACCCGGAGGCCATGGTCCTCGACGAGGACTTCCTCATCGCCATGGAGCAGGGCTTCCCGCCGTGCGGCGGCATGGGCATGGGCATCGACCGCCTGCTCATGGTCCTGACCGGCCAGGGCATCCGCGAGACGATTCCGTTCCCGCTGGTCAAGCGCCTGGGCTGATTTGAGCCGATAAAGGGCCACGGCCTCGTTCCTTCCATGGACGAGGCCGTGGCCCTTCGTGTTGTCGCGCGCGCCTTGGTGAGCGGTGCGGGAGTGAGGCGCGGGGGAGGAGAGTCTAGCCGCGCGGCCCGTGATGTAGGGCGCGCGTGTGGACGAGGTCGAGGAGTTCGTGAGCGGCTCCGTCGTCCAGGACGAGGTCGGTGGCGACCCCGGCGCGCAGGGCTCCGAGGAGGGGGAGGGCCTTGGAGGCTCCGGAGACGACGCACAGGCGCTTCGGTATCTTTTTGAGGGTGTCGGGCGTGGGGCCGGAAGCGCGCTCGTTGAGGTGCATGTCGGTGGAGCCGTCCTCGCGGATGAGGACCGTGCACACGTCGCCGACGACCCCGTCGTTTTGGGCGGAGGCGATCTCGATGGGTTCGAGGAAGCCTCCCGAGTAGACGTGGGAGGGCAGGCGCGCAGACATGGATCCGACGCCGAAGAGGGCGACGTCCGTGTTATCGATCGTGTCGAGGACGGATTGGACGGAGCGTTCGCGCCACAGTGCTTTCTTGGTGTCCGCGTAGTCGAAGAATGCGGGGACCGGGAAGTTGACGATCCGTCCCCCGATGGCCTTGGCGGCGCGCGAAATAATGGCTTCGGCGTAGGGCATGCCGGATTCGGTGGCTGTTGAGGCACCGTTGAGCTGGACGACCGTTGAACCCGCAAAGGACACGTGCGGCATAGCTCGTGTGACTTCGGCGGTCGTGTTGCCCCACGCGATGCCGAGGGTCACGCCGGGGAAGAGCATGTCGATGAGATGCTCGGCGGCGACCAGGGCGACGTTGTGGAGGCGGTTGACCTCGGTGTGGACGTCGTGGACGGGCACGACAGAGACCTGCACGCCGAAAAGGTCCGCAATCTGTCCGGCGAGTGTGCCTTTGGTCCCAGGAGACGCGGAGACGGAGATGCGGACGAGTCCGACTTCTCGCGCGTGGGCGAGCAGTCGGGACACGGAAGAGCGCGATATCTGCAGGTGGCGGGCGATTGTCTCCATCGTCTGCCCCTGCAGGTAGTACATTGAGGCCGCCTCGTGCGCCTGTTCGTCACGTATTGTCACGTTTTCTAGTGTGCCATGCACAAGCGTGCAGATGTGTGATTTTGAGTATCCATTCCTGTGTCGGCGGGTTACATTTGTCTGCGACAGATGGTCAGGGTTACACCCGAAGCAATGAACGAACGTGCATTTGGTTGGGCTAACGTGCATGGAGTGCCATACTTGGTGTGACCCGTCAACAATATCTGCGTGGATACTGTTCGATGGCACACAGTTATCGGCGGAATACCACCGTGACCCGACGTGAAGGCGCGTCGGAGAAAGATAGGAAACATGCTCTCAACACTGTTCCCGGCAGCCGTAGAAACGGCTGTCCCTACCGTGAGCCAGATTTTCATGTCTGAGTTCCTCGGCACAGCTGTGCTGCTGCTCCTCGGCGGCGGCGTCGTCGCCACGAACCTGTTGCCCAAGTCCAAGGGCAAGGATGGCGGCTGGCTGCTCATCAACTGGGGATGGGGCCTCGCGGTCTTCGCCGGCGTCTACGTCGCGTTCCGAACCGGCGGCCACCTCAACCCTGCCGTCACGATCGCCAAGGTCGTCGCCCATGTGTTCGACCCCAGCGTCACCCTGGCGGGCAACATCCCCGTCACCGGCGTCAACGTTGCCGTCTACATCGTTGCCCAGTTCCTTGGTGCCTTTGTCGGTGCCGTCCTGTGCTGGCTCACCTTCAAGAAGCACTTCGATGAGGACTGCGACCCCGCCCTTAAGCTGGGTGTCTTCTCCACCGGCCCCGAGATCCGCTCCTACGGTTGGAACTGCCTCACTGAGGCCATCGGCACCGCCGTCCTGATCCTGTGGGTCTTTGTCTCCGGCTACACCGAGACTGCCGTCGGCCCGCTCGGCGTCGCCCTCATCATCGTCGTCATCGGCAACTCCCTCGGTGGCCCCACCGGTTACGCCATCAACCCGGCCCGTGACCTCGGCCCCCGTATCGCTCACGCGATCCTGCCCATCAAGGGCAAGGGTGGCTCCGACTGGGGTTACTCCTGGGTTCCGGTCGTCGGCCCCATCGTCGGTGCCATCGCCGGTACTGTTTTCTACTACGTCACCCTCGCCTGAGGGTGAGTGCGCGGGCGAGGTCGCCACGGCCTCGCCCGCACGATCCCCAGCGTTGGGGACCAACAAGTTCATAGGGGCACCGATGCCCCGCAAGCCGCGCAGGTGGCCCGGCGCGGCCTACACAACGACGTGAAAACGCCTCCGAAAGGATACTCATGACCACCACCGAAAAGTTCGTTCTCGCCATCGATCAGGGCACCACCTCGACCCGTGCGATCATCTTCAACCACTCCGGCGAGATTATCTCCGTCGGACAGAAGGAATTCACCCAGATCTTCCCGAACCCGGGCTGGGTCGAGCACAACCCCCTCGAGATCTGGGAGACCACGCGTCTGGTCGTCGCCGAGGCTCTGCAGGCGGCGGAGATCAACCGTCACCAGCTGGCTGCCGTGGGTATCACCAACCAGCGTGAGACCACGGTTGTGTGGGACAAGAACACCGGCGAACCCGTGTACAACGCGATCGTCTGGCAGGATATGCGCACCTCCGACATCGTTAAGGAGCTTGAGGGCGACGAGGGGCCGGATCGCTTCCGTCAGATCTGTGGCTTGGGCCTGTCCCCCTACTTCTCCGGCTCGAAGATCAAGTGGATCCTGGACAACGTCGAGGGTGCTCGTGAGCGCGCTGAGGCCGGCGACCTGTACTTCGGCAACACCGACTCCTGGGTTCTGTGGAACCTGACGGGCGGCGTCAACGGCGGCGTGCACTGCACGGATGTCACCAACGCCTCGCGCACGATGCTGATGGATATCCGCACGCTCTCCTGGCGCGAGGACGTCTGCGAGATCTTCGGTATCCCGATGTCGATGCTCCCCGAGATCAAGTCCTCCTCCGAGATCTACGGCTACGGGCGTAAGAACGGTCTGCTCATCGACACCCCGATCGCCGGTATTCTCGGCGACCAGCAGGCCGCGACCTTCGGCCAGGCCTGCTTCGAAAAGGGCATGGCGAAGAACACCTACGGCACCGGCTGCTTCATGCTCATGAACACCGGCACAGAGCCCGTCTTCTCCGACAATGGCCTGCTCACCACGGTTGCCTACAAGATCGGTGACCAGCCGGCCGTCTACGCCCTCGAGGGTTCCATCGCCGTTGCCGGCTCGCTCGTCCAGTGGCTGCGCGACAACCTGGGCATGATCGTCAAGTCTTCTGACATTGGCAAGCTGGCCAGCACGGTTGAGGACAATGGTGGCGTCTACTTCGTCCCCGCGTTCTCCGGCCTGTTCGCTCCCTACTGGCGTTCGGATGCTCGCGGCGCGATCGTGGGCCTGACCCGCTACGTGAACAAGGGTCACATCGCCCGTGCCGTTGAGGAGTCGACCGCGTTCCAGAGTGCCGAAGTCCTCGACGCGATGAACGCCGACGCCGGCGTGCCGCTCAAGGAGCTCAAGGTTGACGGCGGCATGACGCACGACGACCTGGTCATGCAGTTCCAGGCTGACCTGTGCGGCGTGGACGTCGTTCGCCCGAAGGTCATCGAGACGACCGCCCTGGGTGCCGCCTACGCGGCCGGTATGGCGGTGGGCTTCTGGTCGGGCACCGACGACGTCGTGGCCAACTGGCAGGAGGGCAAGCGTTGGACGCCGTCCATGGAGCCGGCCGAGCGCGACCGCACGTACCGCCTGTGGAAGAAGGCTGTCACGCGGACGCTCGACTGGGTTGACGACGACGTGAAGTGATTGTCACCCCTTGAAATTGACGAGGCCGGGGC
>NZ_CAJPJE010000066.1:0-9136 GCF_905369875.1 Actinomyces sp. ICM47 | reverse complement strand
GGCCACGACGGATCCGAAGCCGAGGGCAACAGCAACGACGAACACGCCCAGCCGCCCGACGAATCGGTTTGGCGTGGGTCCGTGCTCAGCTCTGTAGTGCTCGTAGCCCGCGTCGAGGGGGTTGGTCAGCATCGATGTTAGGAGTGACATCGATGCAGCGGGGTCCAGTCCCGAGGCCCCGGTAGCCTCGTTCTCGTCCCCTGCTTCCTCGTGGTGCTCCTCGTGCAGTGTCACTGATCGTGCTCCCAGCGGTGCTGGACGCGCTCGCGGCGCTCAAAGTCGTCGAGATGCTCGACGACGATGCGGCGCAGCTGTGCTGGGGCGTCCTCGTGGGTGTCAAGCCAGGAGCGCAGCAGTGCCACACTGGCTTCGACGCTGCCTTCACGCGTTACGTCGACGCTGAGGTCGAGCACGCCGCTCACGTAGCGCAGCGACATGCCGATCGTGTGCTTCTCCCAGTATTCGCGCATGCGCGCCACGGCTTCGGTCACACCGGAGGCCCCCTCCCAGGAGGACGCCTGGAGGCCCGCGAGGGTCGCGCTCAAGTAGTCATTGGATAGGGTATCGGACATCACCGACGCCCAGGCACGGGAGCGGGTTGTCTCCTCGGGCAGGGAGGCGATAGCCTCGACAGCCATACGGGCAGCCTCTCCGGAACCATCGGCATCGCGCCAGGCGAGGATCGTCTGCTCGTCAACGAGGCCTCGGGCAGCCAGCGCTCGGCGCGCACGCCAGGCAATGTCGGGGTTATCGACAGCAGCGAAGCCGCGCACCATGGCCTCGTACTCCTCTCCGCCTCGGGCGGCGAACTCAGCGATGAACGCGCGCGTGTAGGCACGCCACGCGTCCGCGTCGCTGGCGACGGATTCCTTCGCCAAGCGAATGGTGGTGGCCAGCACTTGGTCGTGCGACTCGGCGCGGACACTTCCGGGCAGGAAGGAGGACAGGGCCTCGGCCACGAAGAGCAGCAGACGGTCGCGGATCGCAGGTTCGGTCTCGGTGGGCACAGCGCCCAGGACGGAAGCGATGAAGCGGCGCGGATCAAGCAGGCCGTCGCGGACCGCGTTCCACAGGGACGCCCAGACGACCGCTCGGGTGATGGGTGCGTTGATCGTGCCGACGTAGGCCAGGGCGACGTCGGTGGAGCGCTCATCCAGACGAGAGATCGCGTAGGTGAGATCGTCGTCGTTGATGACGACGAGGTCAACGAAGGCAGCGCCACCCGGAATGGCGAGCACTCCCTCGGGGTCGATGGGTGCGTTCTCGGCGTCGATGCGCACGTCGAAAACATGGGTGCGCTCGAGGGTACCGTCGGCTGCACGCCAGGTCGAGACGGTCACACGGTGGGGACGCAGGACACCGCCGCATGCCTCGCCACCCTGATGGAGAGTGAAGTTCGTGATTGCGCCGACGGGGTCGGTTTCCCACGAGGCAGACAGCGTCGACGGGCCGGGAGTATCCAGCCAGGCGCTCTTCCACGAACCCAACTCCTGGTGGGAAGCCTCCTCGAGTGCCTCGAGCAGGTCACCCAGGCTGGTCGCACCGAAGCGATGCTTGTCGAAGTAGCGTCGGGCACCCTCGTAGAAGGCGTCCTCTCCAACCCACGCGACAAGCTGCTTGAGGACGGCGGCCCCCTTGGCATAGGTGATGCCATCGAAGTTGGTCTTAGCGGCGGCCACGTCCGGGATGTCGGCGGCGATCGGGTGTGTCGTAGGCATCTGGTCCTGCGTGTAGGCCCAGATCTTTCGGTTCATCGCGAAGTTCGCCCACTCCCCCGTGTACTGGGTCGCTGTCGCGATTGCGCTGGCCCCCTGGTTCTCTGCGAAAGACTCCTTGAGCCACAGGTCGTCCCACCATGCTGGGGTGGCCAGGTCACCGAACCACATGTGGCACATCTCGTGCAGGGTCGTGTTCGCGCGACGCTGGCGTTCGGAGAAGGTCGGCGTGGAGCGGGAGATGTAGGACTCGTTGAAGGTAATGCAGCCGGGGTTCTCCATGGCACCCAAGTTGTATTCGGGCACGTAGATCTGGTCGTAGGAACCCCAGGGGAAAGTGATGCCGTAGCGCTCGTGGAAGAAGCCCAAGCCCGCGCGTGTCACCTCAAAGACGTCCTCGGAGTCGAGGTAGTGCGCGAGCGTGCGTCGGCAGGCCAGGCGCAGGGGCAGCTCGACGTGCCCGCCGTCGCTCGCGCCACCGCTCCACGTGGGACCCTCGATGACCGCCCAGGGACCCGCGACAACCGCGGTGATGTAGCTGGAGAGCGGGGGTGTCGTGGAAAAATCGCGGCGCATCATCCCCTCGGCGACGGACTCGCCGCCGACCTCGACGCCGTTGGAGAAGACGACCCAATCCTGGGGCGCGATGACGTGGAAGGTCCACGCAGGCTTGACGTCTGGCTGGTCGACGCACGGCCACGCGCGGTGGGCGTCGTTGGGTTCGAACTGCGTGTAGAGGTAGACCTCTCCGTCTTCGGGATCCGTGTAGCGGTGCAGGCCTTCACCGCTGCGCGAGTAGCGGGCGAGCGCGCGCACCTCAAGGGTGATGGTCTCCCCCACTGGCAGGCCGGACACCCAGACACGGTCTTCGTCATCCTCGAAGGGGTGTTCCGCTCCGTTGAGTAGGACGGTCTCGACCTGCCCGGCGATGTCGATGAATGTGCGTTCCTCACGCGCGACCAGCGTCAGAATAGAGGTGACGGGGTAGGTCTCTCGCGAGGTGTCCATGGCACCCGAAACGTCAACGGTTACGTCGATGGCGGACACCTCGAGGGTGGCAGCGCGGTGTGTTGCTTCGTTGCGTGTCAAGATCTGCATGACTCCTATCCTACTGTGTCACTGAACATGCGCGTGCTACACGGGGGCGCGTAGACGAACTACAGTAGAGACATGACCTCAGTGATTGATATCCGCCCGTCCATCGATCCGATCCCGCTCGTGCGTGCCCTGGCAGGCCTCGAGGTCCAGGGGTTCTACGGCGCGGACGGCGCCCCCACGCCGCTCGACACCGCCGACCTGGCGATCTCGGGCGTGACCGTGTCCTCCGATGACTGCGAATCCGGCTGGATGTTCGTGGCGATCCCCGGCCTGACCCAGCACGGCATCCGCTTCGCCCACGCGGCCATCGAAGCCGGTGCCACCGTGATTCTCACGGATGAGGCCGGCCGCGAGCAGGCCCGTGAGCGAGGCTTGGGCGTGCCGGTCGTTCAGGTGGCTGATCCGCGAGGCGTCGTCCCCGCCCTGTGTGACAATGTCTACTCGGCCCCGGCCTCGCGGCTGACGACCATGGCCGTGACGGGCACGAATGGCAAGACGACGACCTCGTACCTGATGCGCGCGGCCCTCGCCTCGCGTTTCCCCGAGGCTTCCCTGTGCGGCACTGTGGAAACCCACGTCGGGCCAATCTCGTTCGAGGCCGTGCGCACGACCGCCGAGGCTCCCGTCATCGCCCGCATCCTGGCCGCGACCGAGCAGTACGGCTGCGGTGCCGGTGTTATCGAGCTGTCGGCGCACGCCCTGTCCCTGCACCGCGTCGACGGCATCGTCTTCGACGTCGCCGCCTTCACGAACCTGCAGCACGACCACCTGGACTACTACGGCGACATGGAGCACTACTTCGCTGCCAAGGCCCTGCTGTTTACCCCCGAGCACTCCCGCGCCGGCGTCGTGTGCGTCGACGACGAATGGGGTCGTCGCCTGGCCGAACAGGCGACCGTACCGGTGACAACCGTGTCAGCCCTGACGCGCGAAAGCGCCGACTGGCAGGTCCGTGACATCGCGCCAGACCAGTCCATCGGGCGCACGGTCTTCACGCTCGTCGACCCCACTGGCGTCGGCCACCGCGTTGCAATGCCTATCCTGGGTGAGGTCAACGTCCAAAACACCGCGGTCGCCATCGTGTCCGCGGTGGCCCTGGGCATCGACCTGGCCGACGTCATCACTTCCGTCGAAAATGCTCCTCAGATCCCCGGACGCATGGAGAAGGTCAACCCAACCCCCGGTGCCCAGCCCCTCGTGATCGTCGACTACGCGCACACCCCCGAGGCTCTCGAGTGGACGCTGCGCTCAACGCGCGAGCTGACCCCCGGCAAAGTCGTCATCGTCTTTGGCACCGACGGCGACCGCGACGCGACTAAGCGTGAGCATCTGGCGCAGATCGCGGCGCGCGAGGCCGACATCCTGTGGGTCACAGACGAGAACCCGCGCACCGAGGATCCTCAGTCCATCCGTGACTATCTGCTGCGTGGCATCGCCTCCGTGCGCCCCGGCATGGAGGACGTCACCGAGGTTACGACGTGCCGACGCGACGCCGTGCGCCGCGCCATCCTGGCGGCCAAGCCCGGCGACACCGTCATCATTACGGGCAAGGGTGCTGAGTGGTACCAGGAGATCCAGGGTATCCACCACCGCTACAACGACGTGCCCGTCGCCGCCGAGGTCCTCGCCTGCGACGTACGCTCCCACGAGTAGCGGTAATAAACCTGTGAACTGGCGCGCCACGGGGGTCCCCAGCCGACCCGCGCGGCGCGCCACGCCGTAGACTGGGCGGGTGAACGACTTCGATACGCAGCACAGCGCGACCTACATTCCCGGGGACGACGCAGCCGACGCCTACACCGCGGACCAGGCACCGGCCTCGTCCGAGATGATCGACCTGACCGACGATGACGCTGCGGCCCGCGCCCGCGTCATGCGTGCCAACCTCGACCAGTTCGACCTGGATGACGAGGACTTAGCGCTGCTGTCCGGCGAGGTTGAGTTCGACGATTCCGGCAACGTCGCGGCGGGCCTGCCGGTCCTCGCCGTCGTCGGTCGACCCAACGTCGGCAAGTCCACGCTGGTGAACCGCATCCTGGGACGCCGCGAGGCCGTTGTTCAGGACACGCCCGGCGTGACGCGCGACCGTGTCTCCTACCCCGCTGAGTGGGCCGGGCGTGACTTCACGCTGGTGGACACGGGCGGCTGGGAAATCGACGTGAAGGGCCTGGATCGCTCGGTCGCCGAGCAGGCCGAGATCGCCGTGGACCTGGCCGACGCGGTCGTACTGGTCCTCGACGCGACGGTCGGCGTGACGGCATCGGATGAGCGTATCGTCGAGATGCTGCGCTCGAAGAAGAAGCCGATCATCCTGGCCGCCAACAAGGTCGATTCTCCCCTGCAGGAGGCTGACGCTGCCTACCTGTGGAGCCTCGGCCTGGGTGAGCCCCACGCGATCTCCGCGCTGCACGGGCGTGGCACTGGCGATCTCCTCGACGTCGTCATGGATGTCCTGCCGACAGAATCCGCCGTGGCCTCGGCGCTACCCTCCGGTGGCCCGCGCCGCGTCGCCCTGGTTGGCCGTCCCAACGTCGGCAAGTCCTCACTGCTCAATTCGCTGGCTGGTGGCGAGCGCGTCGTCGTCAACGAGCTTGCGGGTACAACCCGCGACCCCGTCGACGAACTCATCGAGCTGGACGGACGTTCCTGGTGGTTCGTCGACACCGCCGGCATTCGACGTAAGATGCACCGTACAACCGGCGCGGACTACTACGCGTCCATCCGCACGCAGGCCGCTATCGAAAAGGCCGAGGTCGCCCTGGTTCTCATCGACGGGTCCGCTCCCCTGACCGAGCAGGACGTACGCGTCGTCCAGCAGGTCATCGACGCGGGCCGAGCGCTCGTCGTCGTCACCAACAAGTGGGACCTGGTGGATGAGGATCGCCAGAAAGAGATCAAGAACGAGCTGGAGCGAGAGCTGGTGCAGGTCCAGTGGGCACCGCGTATCAACCTGGCGGCCAAGACCGGCTGGCACACAAACCGCATCGTGCGCGCGCTCGACGCCGCCCTCGAAGGCTGGGAAACCCGCATCCCGACGGGCCAGCTCAACGCGTTCCTCGGCCAGCTCGTGGCCGCGCATCCGCACCCGCTGCGCGGAGGCAAGCAACCCCGCATCCTGTTTGGCACACAAGCGTCGAGCAAGCCCCCGCGCTTTGTCCTGTTTACGACCGGGTTCCTGGATCCGGGCTACCGCCGCTTCATCGAGCGCCGTCTGCGCGAAACCTTCGGCTTCACGGGCACACCCATTCAGATCTCGGTGCGTGTGCGCGAGAAGCGCCGCCGCTAGGGACACTTCCTGTGCATAACTGATGCGCGCATCGCCCTATCCACAGGGGTGGTGCGCGCGTCAGCGTTATCCACAGAGATCACAGTGGCGTTTGCCCGAACGTGACGAGGACGCGCAGGATGGGGCTATGAACGCCTCTATTGAATGCCCGATTTCCGTTCCCCTTCCCGATGGCCTGACGCTGTGCGAGGACGGCCTCGTGCGTCCCACCTGGGCGTCCCACGACCGCCTCCTGCGTGACTACTACGACAACGAGTGGGGGGTGCCGGTCCACGACGAGGTCGGCGTGTTTGAACGTCTCGCCCTCGAAGGATTTCAGGCAGGCCTGTCGTGGCGCACTGTCCTCGCCAAACGTGATGCATTCCGGGAGGCTTTCGCAGGCTTCAGACCCGACGCCGTCGCCGCCTTCACTGATGAAGACATCGAACGCCTCGCATCAAACCCCGCCATTATCCGCAACCGCCGCAAGATCGAGGCTGCGATCACGAATGCGCGGGCCACGCTCGCTCTGCGTGACGTGGACGAGGCCCACTCCCCCGACGCTGCCCACCTGGGAGCGCTCGTGTGGTCGTATCGTCCCGATGCCGACCCGCATCCGACCTGTGCGGTCGAGGTTCCCACAGCTCTGCCCGAATCGCGTGCCCTGGCTGCCGACTTGAAGGCGCGCGGGTTCCGCTTCGCTGGACCCACGACGATGCTCGCTCTCATGGCCGCAATCGGCATCGTCAACACCGACATCGTGGGTACACACCGCCGACCGGTCTAACCCATATGCTCGTGTGGGGTCGTTATCTGGCATGATGGAACCATGGCACTTTCCAAGAAGCTCCTCAGCCAGGACGAGGTCGTCGTCCGACACATGCACACCCATATCAAGGTCATCCTGCCTCAGATCATCGGTGAGATTCTCCTGGTGCTCGCAGCCGCTGTCGGTTCGTTTTACGTCCCGGAAGACTCGCGCTACTGGGCGCTGCCGACCATCTGGATCGTGGTTCTGGTTCTGACGGTGCCCCTCCTGTTGATCCCGTGGGTCAAGTGGATCAGTTCCACCTACACGGTGACCACCAAGCGCATTATCACCCGCAAGGGCGTCTTTACTCGCACGGGTCATGACCTTCCGCTCACGCGTATTTCCGACGTTCAGTTGGAAAAGAATGTCGACGACCGCCTGTTCGGCTGTGGCACGCTTGCCCTGCAGACTTCGGCGGATGATCCGCTGCTGCTGCGCGACGTGCCCCAGGTGGAGACGGTGCAGGTCGAGATTTCGAACCTCATCTTCAACGACATCCAGGGTGCCATCGACGCTGATCCGACCAATTGATCACACTCGTGTAATCACCCTATCCGGCACTGGATACACTGCCGTCATGTTTGATATTCACGGTTTCGAAATGACGGTCTTTAAGCTCCTGATCGGTGTCACCTTGATCGTCCTCCACCTGCGCCTCACGGGCAAGCAGCAGACGGTCCAGCTGACACCGATCGACTTTATCGGGAACTTTATCCTCGGTGGCATTATCGGCGGCGTCATCTACAACCAAGCATTCTCGTTCGCGGAGTACATCAGCTTCCTGCTCGTCACCTTTGGAATCATCTCCGGCCTGAACTACCTGACGTCGAAGTTCATGTCGACCCGCTCGCTCGTGATGGGAAAGGCGTACAGGATCATCGAGGGCGGGCGATTTACTCAGGACGCGCTCGACAGCTCGGATCGCA
Source organism: Actinomyces sp. ICM47 (assembly GCF_905369875.1). Classification (NCBI taxonomy): domain Bacteria; kingdom Bacillati; phylum Actinomycetota; class Actinomycetes; order Actinomycetales; family Actinomycetaceae; genus Actinomyces; species Actinomyces sp. ICM47. The sequence goes on along the minus strand of NZ_CAJPJE010000066.1, from coordinate 1,321 downwards.
AGCTCGACCCAGTCGAGTTTCTCGCAGAGCTACGCGGCATGGGCATCTTTTCACTGAGCGACATCAGCCTCGCACAACGCGAAGCCAACGGTTCGCTGACCGTTCGGCGTATGAACGAAGGCGACGTGAATTACCTCCTGGTGTCGAACGGTCAGATTGTCAGTGAGAACATGGAGTTGGCTGGTCGCAGCGAAGAGTGGTTGCGCGATGAGCTCAAGCAGGCGGGTGCGGGTGCCCTCGAGAATCTGTTCCTGGTTGAGCTTGATGCTCATCGTCATCTCACCATCGTCGATCAATCGGGGCTGACGACTTCGTCGGCTATCTCCGATGCTGCTGTCGTTGAAGTGACAACCGTGACCGAATTCGATGATCCTGGCACGCAGACTGCCACGCTTGAGGACTTCATTCCCGCCGATGCGCAGCCGGACGAGGTGTCTTCGCAGACGAATAACTGACCGTCGCAGTAGTGTGTCGGGGTTTCCCCGGCCTCATCGCCATTGACGAGGCCGGGGGTGCCCGGGTGGGTGTGTACCCGTTTGTGGCGGTATCGGAAGGGGCCGAACCGCCGAGGTAGGTCGAAATCATCCCCGTCGACAACTTCGACCTATGGCACAGTTTAGCTCATGCACGCATATAAAATGATGCGCTTCACATCGCGACATAGTCGCATTCATCCGCGTAAATCTGCGGATAATTGCTCACAAACTGCCATTTACCGAGGATGATACCCAGTTGATAGGCATATCACGTTTCGATTACAAAGATTGTCTGACAAATTAAAATCGGGACAGAGGTCCCTCGGGGAACGCAAGCAGCGGGATTTTAGAACATGCGGTTATTCCCAGGTATTGTGGTCGGTGGGTGATGGAGTTCGTTGCTGCAGAGTTGAGAAACCGCGCACGCTACGCTCGGATTATCCAGATCATCCAACAGCACTCCATCTGACCGTGCTTCATCCGCACGTTAACCCGCTATTCCGAGCCTGGGCAGCCACGCCCACATACGGAACAGACGGCCCACGTGCGGAAGATCCGGCCCACGCGCAGAACAGCCGGTTCACGTTCGAGCGAGGCACGGCACCTGACCGCGAACACCCCCAACCACGTGCCCACCAAGGCGCACGCCAGTCGCCCATCACAGGGAATATCCCAAAACGCAGACCACCTCGCCCACAACAGCCCATTTCCGACACTTGTCGCCGAGGTAGTCTGCACTTTGGGCGACTCAACACTCGCGCCGGACTCCACACGGAGGAAATGGGCTTATAGGACGTGTCGTGTTGCTGGGGTTCGTGCTTCGTGTGCCTTGGGGTGTCCTTCTT
>NZ_CAJPJE010000065.1:0-9697 GCF_905369875.1 Actinomyces sp. ICM47 | reverse complement strand
GTCAGCCAGCTGACCGCCCATCTCGGCGTAGAAGGGAGTGCGATCCAGGATCACCTCGACCTCAGAGGGAGCGGTGGCTGCCGGGGCCTCCACGCCATCGACGAGAAGCGCCTCAACCGTGGCCTCGGATGCCTGCTCGGTGTAGCCGAGGAACGTCGAACCGCCGCCCATCGCCTTTTCGATGTCGTGGAAGACGCGGACGTCGGTGTGCCCGGTCTTCTTCGAGCGGGCGTCGGCGCGTGCGCGCTCCTTCTGCTCCGCCATGAGGCTGCGGAAGCCCTCTTCGTCAACGGACACGCCCTGTTCGGCGGCCATCTCAAGGGTCAGATCGATCGGGAATCCGTAGGTGTCGTGTAGCGAGAACGCGGAGGCACCAGAAATAACGGGGGCCCCCTTCGACTCCTTCGCGCTCGCGACCGCAGCGTCCAGGATCGTCGTACCGGCACTGAGCGTGCGGCGGAACGCGTCTTCCTCCGCGTAGGCGACCTCGGAGATCGTCTTCCAGTTCGTCTCCAGCTCAGGGTACGAGGCCTTCATAGCATCCTTGGAGGCCGTCAACAGTGTCGGCATAGTCGCTTCATCGACGCCCAGGAGACGCATCGAGCGGACCGCGCGGCGGATCAGGCGGCGCAGCACGTAGCCGCGGCCATCGTTACCGGGGCGCACACCGTCGCCGATCAGCATGAGCGAAGAACGCACGTGGTCCGCCACAACACGCATGCGCACGTCATCGTCGTAGGCTGCCCCGGCCTCGGGACCGGCTGCACCCAAGCCGTAGCGCTTGCCACTCATCTGCATGGCGGCCTCAATGACGGGGAAAACCTCGTCGATCTCGTACATGTTGGGCTTGTCCTGCATGACGAAGGCCAACCGTTCCAGGCCGGCACCCGTATCAATCGCCTTTTTGTCCAGCTCACCCAGGAGCGGGTAGTCCTTGCCGGTGCCCTCACCACGCATGAACTGGTCGAACACCAGGTTCCAGACCTCGAGGTAACGGTCGCCGCCCGGATCCACGGCACCGCCCACAGCCTCGGGGCCGTATGCGGGACCACGGTCGTAGTGCCACTCGGCACAGGGGCCGGCGGGGCCGGGCTGGCCCGTATCCCAGAAGTTCTCCACACGCGGCAGGCGCACAATATGCTTGGGATCCATGCCGACCTGCTTCGTCAGGACATCGAGAGCCTCCTCGTCCTGATCCCAAATCGTCACCCAGAAACGGTCGCCGTCGAGGCCATACTTACCTTCGTCACGCGAACCCGTCAGCAGATCCCATGCGAAGTTAATGGCACCTTCCTTGAAGTAGTCACCGAAGGAGAAGTTACCGTTCATCTGGAAGAACGTACCGTGGCGAGTCGTCTTACCCACGTTGTCAATGTCGTTGGTACGAATGCATTTCTGCACCGACGTAGCCCTGGGCCACGGCGCAGGCTCAACGCCCATGATGTACGGAATGAAGGGAACCATGCCCGCGATCGTAAAAAGAATCGACGGCTCCGGGGACACCAGGGAGACGGAAGGACAGACCTCATGACCCTGCTTCTCGAAGTAGTCGAGCCAACGGGTGCGGATTTCAGACGTACGCATAGTGCCCCATGTTAGTCCGTCCCCACCTCTGTGGGCACATCGGCACGCACAAGCGGACTGTGGGATAAAGAAAATCGCGCCCCCAAGCTACGTGCTCAGGGGCGCGATTTGACAAACGTCAGCGCGAGTAGTGCTCGACGACCATCTGCACGTCGACGGTCACGGGGACCTCAGCGCGCTTCGGGCGACGAACCAGGGTCGCCTTCAGACGGGACAGCTCGACGTCCAGGTACTCGGGGACGGCGGGCAGCACGTCGCGGTGAATACCCTCAGCGGCGATCTCGAAGGGGACCGTGGTCTGCGACTTGGGCTTGACCTGGATGGTCTGACCGGGCTTCACGCGGAAGGAGGGGCGGTCGACGATCTTGCCGTCAACGAGGATGTGGCGGTGAACGACCACCTGACGGGCCTGCTGGATGGTGCGGGCGAAGCCGGCGCGCAGGACCAGGGCGTCCAGACGCATCTCGAGAAGCTCAACCAGGTTCTCACCGGTCAGGCCAGCAGTGCGGCGAGCTTCTTCGAAGGCGCGGCGCAGCTGCGACTCACGGATGCCGTACTGGGCGCGCAGACGCTGCTTTTCCTTCAGACGAACGGCGTAGTCGGAATCCTGGCGGCGGCGGGTACGGCCGTGCTCGCCGGGGCCGTAGGGACGCTTCTCGAAGTAGCGAACGGCCTTGGGGGTCAGGGCCAGGCCGAGGGCGCGGGACTCGCGCACCTGCTTGCGGGAACGATTCGTTGCCATGAAATCTTCTTCCTGTTTCTCATGTCATGTCAGGGCGGATCCCCGACATGGGGCCAACTCCAAAACCGGAAGCGGTTCGTCGGCTAAGGCCCCAGGTGCCCGCTCGTGCGGACAACTGTTCCATCCTAGCGTCTTTTCAGCAGACTTCGAATGGCAGCAAGCCTCTTCGTGAGGATCGCCTCATGTCCATTCTCTGTTGGCTCGTAGTAGCGGGTACCTTCAAGGTCGTCGGGAAGATATTGCTGGGCGGCTACATGATGCGGATGGTCGTGAGCGTAGAGGTAACCCTCGCCGTGCCCCAGCGTCTTCGCCCCCGCATAGTGAGCGTCACGCAGATGCTCGGGCACCGCTCCCCCGCGCCCCTTCCGAACATCTGCCAACGCCCGATCAATGGCCAGGTACGTGGCGTTCGACTTGGGTGCCGTCGCCACCGCAACAACCGCCTGCGCGAGAAGCAGGCGAGCCTCGGGCATTCCAATAAGAGCAACGCCCTGCGCGACGGCCACACATGTGGACAACACCTCGGGCGCAGCCATTCCAATCTCTTCAGAAGCGGCGATCACGATACGTCGCGCGATGAAACGCGGGTCCTCCCCCGCCTCAATCATCCGCGCTAAGTAGTGCAGCGCCGCATCAACATCCGATCCGCGCATCGACTTGATAAAAGCACTCGTGACATCATAGTGCTGGTCACGCCCCCAGCGAACGAGCGCCTGGTTAGCAGCAGCCTCGACACTGGCAACCGTGATCTCACCGGACCCGTCATCGCTGGCCACCCCCGCCGCCGCCTCCAGCAGCGTCAGAGACTTACGGGCATCCGAGCCAGCCAAGCGAACCAACCCAGCCACGGCCTCGTCTGTCATCGCGAAGCGGCCCGCAAGCCCACGTTCATCGGACAGCGCCCGGCGAACGAGACTTTCAAGCGCCTCAGACTCAAGCGGACGCAGCGTCAAAAGGAGCGAGCGAGACAGCAGCGGAGCAATCACTGAGAAGGACGGGTTTTCCGTTGTCGCCGCGACCAGCACTACCCATCGGTTCTCCACCGCTGGAAGAAGCGAATCCTGCTGCGACTTGGAGAAGCGGTGCACCTCATCCACAAAGAGGATTGTTTCCTCACCACTGCTCGCCAATGTCCGGCGCGCGCTGTCCACGACTCGACGCACGTCGCCCACGCCCGATGAGACAGCGGATAACTCAACAAAGCGTCGGCCCGACGCCCTGGCGATCAAATACGCGAGCGTCGTCTTACCCGTTCCCGGTGGACCCCACAGAACCACGGACGATACCGACACACCATCTCGAGAGCCGGGCGACAGGAGGCGACGCAGCGGAGCACCCTCACCGAGCAGATGCGATTGGCCGACAACCTCCTCCAGCCGAGAAGGTCTCATACGAACGGCGAGGGGCGCGTCCGCGGAAAACGCGGGCACGCCCAACTCGTCGAATGCTTCAGAATCAAACAGATCCATGAAACCTAGCCTACGTCAGGGTGACTCCCTGCGAGGAAGATCCGATCTTCGGACCGGACAGAACCTGGAGGACGACGAGGCCCCCCAGAATCAGCATGCACGCACCGGCACCGAGCAGGTAACCGTTCAAGCCCTCGGACTCATCGGCGGCATTCGAGGAGGACAGGACCTCCGCATGCAACTTCACAGAATCGGACGCATCCACCGACGCGCCCGCACCGGCAGCCGCAACGGTCGACGCGACCTTAAAGTCGGCCCAGCCGACAAGCTGGTGTGAGCGGTTCGCCACGACGACCTTGTATTCGCCCATGGGCAGGCCGACCACGTCCATCGTCACCTTGTTACCGTCTTCAACCTGAAGCCAGCGTGCTTCACCCGTCTGCATGATGTTGGCGCTCACCCACTCGCCAGCGCCAGCTTTGTCGGAGGGAACATTGATCGTCAGCTGTCCACCAGTGAAAGCCGCGCTCACGCCGCCCTTATTTGCATCAGTCAGCTCAGAGACATCCGATACGGGGGACACCGGGGTATCGGACGGCTGCGTCGCGTTCGCGGCAGGAGAAGCCGAAGCGGAAGGCGTTGCCGAAGGCGACGCGGAAGAAGTTGCGGTCGGCTGGACAACTGGCAACTGCGGATCATCAGGCTGAGGCGCGGGCGCAGGACTCACGGACGACGGTTCCGGGGCAGGGGCAACCGTGGGCTGAGGCGCGGGCGCGGGACTCTCGGACGGTCCCGGGGCGGGGTCACCCGTGGGCTGAGGCGCAGGCGCGGGACTCTCGGACGGTCCCGGCGCAGGGGCACCCGTGGGTTCTGCAGTCGGCTCCGGCGTTGGCTCGGCCGTCGCAGACGGGCTGGACGGCTCGAAGACCTTCACCGAGTAGTTGATTGTCTTCGCCAGGGTCTTGTCGTCCTTGTAGATCACGACGGTGACCCAGTGGGAACTACCGGGTTTCCAGGTCACTCCTTCCGCGTTGTTGGCGCCGTTAGGAACCGGAACGACCATCCTGTAGTTGTTGAGCGCATTTACCTTCCACAGGTCATCAGCGGTCACCGTGACTATTTCACCGGAGCGCTCGAAGGTAAGAGGCGCGGTCGGTGTCACGCCACCGTTATCCAAGATGACGCCCCAGTAGCCTGTCTTACCGTATTCCGCTTCAAACTCGGAGGCATTCTCGAGGTTGATAACGAACGTGGTGTTCGGGATAGGGAGGGGACCATCATTGTTATCGGCACGCGCAGCGAAACCGGGAATGGCGAGCGCACCTGCGGCGAAGAGGCATAGGGCCATGAGTACACTCATTACCCGACTGCGGCCAGCGAGCACCCGCGCTGCGAGGGCGGAAGTAACCCGTCCGTGCTGCATAACGGTTCTCCTTTGGGACTTAAATACTCAGAAGATATTGCCTGATAACCAGAGTAACAGCTACATCGGCTTCATGTGAAGGTCGAACACGCACCACCTGGTTAATGGTGACCATATTGGCATCGTGCGCAGGCGGCCCGATCTAGTGGAATGAGCCATGCGACTTGCGCACAATGCTGACCGTAGCAACGGCACCGAGCAACGCAAGCGCCCCACCACCTGCAAGGATCCATCCGTTGAGGCGACCCTCTTGCTCGCGGGCAGCCTGCTCCGTGGCCTGTCGTTCCGAGCGAGACCTAGGTCCAATCTCAGAAGCGGACACGCTCTGCTGTTCGCTGGACGAAGAGGGATCGGGGGTGGATGCTCCAGGCTGGGACGAGCCACCATTCGTATCCCCCCGAGACGAAGAGTTCCCGGGACGTGGCGATCCAGGCCTCGCCGAGTCAGCGGGCGCGGAGGCATCCGTCGATGACGAAGTCGAACCCTGAGCGTCGGAAGCCTGCTCACCTCTCACCTCGGAGGTTGTTACTTTCGGTTCGTCAGCAGGAGTGGCGGGCTGTGCCACCATTGAGGCAGCTTCATCGGGATCATTGCCTGCGGGCGCAGAGGGAGTTTCCTCCCTTGGCATGCCGGGCGTCACGACAGTGTAGTCAGGATCGGAGGGCTCAGGATCATCAGCTTTCATCGTGCACACCCGAACATCGACAGCGGTGTCAACGACACGCACCTTGGCTTCGACATACGTTCCGGTGATGGCATCGCCGATGTAAACCGTATGGGCTGACCCAACTTCCCAGGACGACGGGAGGGGAATATCCGTTGAGAAGGTCCCATCGGACGCCACGTCGGCGACGGCCCAGGCAGTACGATCACGACGAACAGCACCGGGAACCCAGCTAGGCAATTCCATTCCATCAGGACGCTTCGTCTCGCCATCATCGAGGGTGATGATAACGAATCCGCGTATCTGCTCAGTACCTGGACCCCAGCCAGAACCCTCAACATGAACCGACTCGCCCGCATGCACGATCGAGGAAAGAGAAGCCATCGACTCCGGACCCCGCGCAACGAGACAGGCGGCTGAAGTATCCGGGAGGGCATCTTCGCCAAAAGCAGGAGTTGCAGTGACAAACACGCCGCCAACAATGGACACCGACGCGGCCAACGCAAGCAGGGACAGGCGCAGCCCCTCGCTTCGCGTGAACGACCGTGGCGCCATGCGTGCCACCTTCCTTCTCTCATGGACAATTTTAGTAAGTTCGCTCAATTATGAACAGACCGACATGTCAGTGTCCGAGTAACTACGAGCTATACGCTCCATCCTATTAGCTCATCCCCAACACGCAATTGCGAACAACAAGCAAATTCATGGACCGGTGCGCCAAAACCTGATTTTACAAGGAAAATTATATATAATTGAAAAAAATTGTGAGCTAAATTATCGAATAACTGTCATCTAAAGTGACCTTCCGGTCAACATTTGAGACTATGAATCTCGTTTCTACCCCCGCTAGCGACGCGGAATGGCCAGCGGTGCCCCCGACTCAGGATCCTCGATGACAACGCATTCAACCTCGAACACGTCGGATATCAGAGAGGGCGTCACAATGTCTCGCGGCACTCCCTGAGCCACGATCCGCCCATCTTTCATACACACGAGATGCGTCGCGTAGCAGAAAGCAAGGTGAAGATCGTGCAATACCGCGACAACTGTCCGACCCCCCTCACGCAGGCGGTCCGCTAAACGCAGAACCTCCAGTTGATGATTCAGATCCAAATAGGTCGTCGGCTCATCCAAGAGCAGGATATCCGTCGACTGCGCCAGAGCCATCGCGATCCAGACTCTCTGACGTTGCCCACCAGAGAGCTCGCCGACACGTCTGGAGCCGAATGCGCTTACTCCGGCGTCACGCATTGCACGTGCCACGGCCTCGTCATCCTCCGTGCTCCACTGATGTGCGAGGGATTGATGCGGATAGCGGCCGCGCGCAACCAGGTCCTCCACCAACATGTCGCCCGGTGCAACAGACGATTGTGCGAGGAGACCAAGGCGGCGCGCAAGGGCCTTCTGGTTCAGGTCATTCAGGACCTGCCCGTCTAGCTCAACGACGCCGCAGCGCACGCTTAGCACGCGGGCGAGTGCCCGCAACAGCGTCGACTTGCCACATGCATTCGGGCCGACGATGACCGTCAGTTCGCCCTGCAGAACATCCAGTGAAAGCCCCTCCAGAATCGGAGAGTCCTTCCCGTAGCCAACGGTGATCGAATGGGCACGAAGCCCACCTTCATTGTGCCGATGAATCATGACGTTACCTCACCTCACGAACGAGTAACACGAGCAGATAGATGCCACCCACGACGCCAGTCACGACGCCCACCGGCATTTCATGGGGTGCCAGGAGCCGTTGCGCAACCACGTCGGAGGCGAGCACAAGAAGCGCTCCCACGACGGCAGACGATGCAAGCCCCACTCCCCCGTGACCACACACACGACGAGCAACGTGGGGGGCCGCCAAAGCGACAAAGGCCACCGGGCCTGCGACAGCGGTTGCCGTGGAAACCAACACCATCGCCGCAGCGATCACCGCGATCCGCACCTCGCGTACCCGCACCCCCAAGGCCATCGCCACATCATCCCCCATCGCAAGCACAGCGAGCGGACGTGCGAGCCAGGCAAGAACCAGCACAGTCACTGCAAGAACGAGGATGAACGGAGCAATGCGCACCATCGTCACACCGGAGAACGATCCTGCACTCCATAACTGCGCGCGCTGCGCCGCTTCCAGGGGAGCCTTGACGATCAGCAGTGAATTGATGGCGCGGAGAGCGGCGGAGAAACCGATGCCGACCAAGACGACCCGAATGCCTGTCACGCGGACGCCACCCGCGCAGGCAAGAATGAGCACACCCGACACGAGACCACCCACGAGCGCTCCGACGCCCGTCGTCGCAGGACTGGACCCACACACAATGATCGCAAGGAGAGCACCCGTCGCCGAGCCAGTCGACAGGCCGACGATGTCGGGACTACCCAGCGGGTTGCCAGAGACCGTCTGGAAGATGGCACCCGACAGGCCGAGCGCACATCCAACTCCCAGCGCTGCACACACACGCGGAAGACGAACAGACTGCACGAAGTACACGCCCAAGAAATCGTCTCGAGGCCCGCTATCGCCCATCAGTCGACGGAAAGACTCTGCAGCACTGAGACCATAATCCCCCAGCGTCAGCGAGTAAACGGACAGGCACACGGCAAGGAGTAGTCCAGCAACGACGACCGTGGCACTACGCAGATGAATGCGTAGCGAGACCCATGGCAATGCTAGTACCACGTAACGCCCGCTGTTCACGACATCCCCCGTCCACGCGCAGTTACGATAAAGAAAGGTGCCCCAATGAGCGCGACGATGACACCGACAGGCACCTCCTGAGGAGCCAGCACGAGGCGCGAGGCAACATCTGCGACGCACACCCACACAGCCCCCACGATGACGGACCAGAAAGCGATCAAGCCATGACGCGCGCCAACCGCGCGTCGGACGAGGAGCGGCACGGCGAGACCAACAAACGTGAGGGGACCCCCGAGTGCGGTCGCTCCTCCCGCGAGGGCTGTGACTGCCAGGGTTGCGAGTCCTCGAACAAGCCGTACCCGAACGCCGAGACCAACGGCGACCTCGTCTCCGAGCGTCAGAATGCCAAGAGCGGACGTCAGAAGCGCACCGAGCACCGTCCCGCCGCCGATGACAACGCTCGCCAAGACGAGCGAATCAACTCCAATCCCCTCGAAGGAGCCGGACGCCCAATAGCGGAACTCGTTGAAAGCAAACTGGTTGGCCGTCAGGATGGCCGACGTCAGCGACGCCAGTGCAGCTGACACAGCGATACCCGCCAGTGCCAGGCGTGCACGCGAGGTGCGTGCGCCCCGGCCAGACAGTGCAAAGACGAGGGCGGAGGCTACTCCGGATCCTATCAACGCAGCGCCGAGGGTGACGGCGCGCGTCGACACGCCCATGAGCGCGGTCGCCGACACGACCGCGAAGGCAGCCCCTGCGTTGACGCCGAGGATGCCAGGATCAGCGAGCGGATTGCGCGTCATCGCTTGCATGATTGATCCCGCTAAGCCGAGCGCGCCCCCGATGATGAGCGCTGCAACGGTCCGGGGTACACGAAGGGATAGCACCACCCGCGCGTCCTGGGTCTGGCCTCCGTAGCGAAGCGCGTCCCACACGAGGGCAGGTTCAATGTGCCGCGACCCCAGCGCCAGCGAAGCAACGATGATGAGGGCAAGGACCAGCGCCGCCACGGCGCAAGCGGTGGCGGCGCTGGTCACGCTGCGGGCTCTCATGTCAGGCCCACGCCTGATCGGGCGCGCTCATCTCCAGCGTCAGGACGCCGGGACAAACTGGGCTTCGATGGAGGAAACGATGCCGTCCATCAGGAGGTAGCCGCCGGTGGAGGTCCACAGGGAGCCGTCGACGGGGATGACGTGGTCGGCCTGAACGGCACGAAGCGAATCAAAGCCGACGGTCGACTTGGCTT
>NZ_CAJPJE010000064.1:0-10050 GCF_905369875.1 Actinomyces sp. ICM47 | reverse complement strand
GCTTTGGGAAGATCGCCTGCTTGTTCGTATGTCTGTGCGAGATCGTTGCGCGTGATACGTGTGTGGTGATGTGTGTTGCCTAGGGTGCGGATGCGTGCTTCTAGCACGTACTCGTACATCTTGATGGCATCGGTGAGGCGGCCGGCGGATTTGTATGCGTTGGCGAGGTTGTTACGTGTAACGAGGGTGTGTTTGTGGTCCGGTTTTAGGACTCGGTCACGGTCTTTGACGACCTGCTCGCCCAGAGCGATGGCGCGCTCAAGCTGGCCGTCGTCCGCGTATGCGAGGGCAAGGTAGCTGCCCGTCATTAGCGTGTCCTCGTGGTCGCTGCTCAGGATGCGCGTGCGGTCGTCGAGGACCTGCTCGAAAAGATCAATAGCCTTGTCGGTGTGGCCCTCCCAGTAGTAGGCGTATGCGAGGTTGTTGCGTGAGCTCAGGGCGTCACGGTGGTTGTGGCCTTGAATAGCTGTCCGATCATCGATGACCTGCGTGTATAGGTCGAACGCTTTGTCGAACTGCTCTGCATACATGTACGTGTATGCGAGCTGTTCCTTCAAATTGAGAGCGGCTATTTCGTCTAGCTGTGCCATATTCAGAGTTGCCAGTACGGGCTCTTCGAGAGCGAGTGCTTCGTAGAGAATCCCGAGATCGCGTGCGTGCGAGAGGGTGTGGGAAAGAATCAATGCGATCTGTTCATATTTGAAGAGAGATTTTGAATGCCCCTGCTCACTAATGGTACGAATCTGTTCGATGAGGTTGCGTGTTTCTTGAAAACGTGCATCCGGATCGTCTGCGCGGAATCTATCGATGTCTACAGAACCGAGCAGCGCGGCAGCTGATTCGCATGCTTGTTCACGTTCTTCTTCGCGCCAGGATTCGCGCAGCACCTGTGCCTGGAGTCGGTGCAGCATTGTCGTTGAGCCGTCTGCGGACTGCTGGACGATGGACCTGTGAATGAGTTCAGTGAGCGCATCATGGGCGTCCTCATCCGTGTCCCGCTGAGTGTCAGGAGACTCGTCGTCATTCAGCTGCTCAACGGTGGGGTCAAGCCACCGCGTGGGCACACCGGATTCCGCAAGCAGCGCGAGCGCACCCAACTGGCGTTGAGCTGTCTCCTTCGTGTTGCGTTCAAGACCCTCGATAGTGTCCTTGACGGCCATCAACAGTGCCGTGGCGATGTCGTCCGTGTAGTCGCTTCCAGGCACGGCGCGAATGGTGGGTTTCCGGCGGCGCAACTCCAGTCGCTTCAGATACCGGGCCAGTGACAGATCTTGGAGACGTGCGGTTGCGCCGGCCTGGGCAATAGCGAGAGGCAAGTCACCGAGGCGCTCGGCTAATGTATCTGCGGCGTTCTGATCGTCGGACGCGGTGACCTTGAGGAGGTAGTTGATCGACTCGCTGCGATCGAACACCCCGACCTTGATGATGGTCCAGTCTGGATATTCCCAGCCGCTGTTGTTCGTCGTCGTTGCGATTACACGCAGGCCGTTGCCGTTCGGCATAAGTCCTCGAAGATGATTGATGTCCTCGACGTTGTCGAAGATGACGATTCTGTCCGACGCTTCGTTCGAGCGCAGGTAGTTCAGACAGCGTGCGATGATCTGCTCCTGAGTTGGTTGGTCGCTCGTGCCAATTCCGAGTTGCTTGGCGAGTTCGACCAGGTCGCTCTGGATTGATTCGCGTGATACCGCGTTTAACCATGCGACGAGGTTCCAGTTTGCGTCTTCGCACTGTTTGGCGAGAGATGCAGCAAGCTGAGTCTTCCCGCAGCCGCGCATGCCTACCAACACGGTGCGTCCTCTCGTTGGATCGGCAATGAGCGAGTTCAACTGCTTTTGCTCTCTACGCTCGATGAAACGGTCTTCCGCTACCACGTCTGGCCTACTGCCAAAAATTAAGCGGCTCGGAATTGAATAAGGGTGGCGCTGTACTAGCTCTTTGACGATCTGATTCGTTTCAAGGCCGGTAGCCCGATCCTCTTTGACGACCCGATTCGTTTCAAGGTTGATAGCCCGATTCTCCTGGACTCCGCGCTCAATGCGATTCCTCTGCTTCTTTGCTGAGAGGTTGTCGCGCAACAAACTAGCAAGCGCAACCTTGTCGAATCTATCAAAGTCTTTAGCGCGTTCGATAAATTCTGCCGACACGCGTTTGAGAAGCTGTTCGTACAGTTTCCCAATTGTGTCGTCGCACCAGTCGGGAAGTGGTTCTGCCCTATGTACTAATACTTTGAAAAAGCTATCCGGCAGCCGTGCTGCATCCAGAAGGGCGTCGTCGTCCTGTGCGAGCTGTTTGACCGTGAGACGCGTTGTTTCGATCAGCGCGTCAGCAGTAGACTCAATCTCATCTTTTCCTAGTCCCTGCTCTTTGAGATCGTCCTTGATACTGCGAACCTCCTCTTCCATTGTCTTGAAGAGTGATCGAATCAAGTCCTTGTTGGGGTCTGAAACTATTTCGTTCTTAATGTCATCGATAAGACCAATACAGCTTTTGGCTCCCTCAATCGCATCCAAAATGCGGTCTGCTTCGGGTCCCAGGCCAGCCGCTTTTAGTAAGGTAACGACAATGGTGATTGCCAGATCTGCCGTTTTGACATTTGCGCTCATGCGCACAGTCTACATGCGTACGGGAGCGCATGTCACCGGACATAAGATGGTGTGACAGTGGGGCCGGAAGCTCTTGCTTCCGGCCCCACACCGTGCCTGTCTGCCTGTTTGTCAGCACGCCTTCATACTGTGCCCGAACGCGCGCTTGAAGAGACCGTCAGTGCGTGAAGTTCTCAGGCCTCGTGAATGCGCTCCTCGACGACGTCCTCGCCGGCGACGAGCTTGCCGGAGGCACCCGCTCCGAGCTGCTCCATGGCCAGGCGGCCCACCAGCTGCTGGTTCGTGGTCGTGCGCTGGGGGCGTGCGCTGGACATGAAGCTGAAGAACCAGCTGACCAGCGTGCCCACCTGTGACTTGAATCCGACGATGTAGAGCAGGTGCAGGAAGCACCAGGCCACCCACGCGGTGAAGCCCGTCATCTTCGTGTTACCCATCTTCACGACCGCCTTGAAACGCGCGATCGTCGCCATCGAGCCCTTGTCGTTGTAGACGAACTCGGTGGCCTTCGGGGCGCGACCGGCCAGGCGGGCCGCGATCGTGTCGGCGGCAAAGCGGGCGGACTGGATCGCGCCCTGTGCGACGCCCGGTACGCCCGGGAAGGCCATCATGTCACCGAGCACGAAGATCTCGGGGTGACCCGGCAGGGTGAGGTCCTTGTTGACGGTGACGCGGCCTGCGCGGTCCACCTCGGCGCCCGTCGCCTCGCCCAGCGCCCGGCCCAGCGGACTCGCGGACACACCCGCAGCCCACACCTTGCACACGGACTCGATCCGCTCCTCCTCGCCGGACTTGTACTTCAGTGTCACGCCCTCGGCGTCCACGTCGGTCACGAACGCGTTCATCTTCATCTCGACGCCGAGCCCCGCCAGGGTCTCCTCGGTCTTGTGGCCGAGCTGCTCGCCGAACGGGGGGAGTGGGTGCTCGGCACCGTCCACCAGGATGACGCGAGCCTTCGTCGGATCGACGTTGCGGAACTCGCCCTTCAGCGTGTGAGAGGCGAGCTCGCGGATCTGCCCGGCCATCTCGACGCCCGTCGGACCCGCGCCCACGACGACGAAGGTGAGGAGCTTGCCCACCAGGGCAGGGTCGGTCTCAATCTCGGCCAGCTCAAACGCGCCGAAAATACGTGCGCGCAGCTCGAGCGCGTCGTCGATGGTCTTCATGCCCGGCGCGAACACCGCGAAGTGGTCGTTGCCGAAGTAAGACTGACCGGCGCCCGCCGCGACGATCAGCGTGTCGTATTCGGTCTGCTCGTACTTGTTGTGGTTGCGCCACTTGACGACGCGCGCCTCAACGTCGATCTTCTCGACGAGAGCCTGCAAGACCGTGACGTTCTTCTGGCGGCGCAGGATCTCGCGCGTGGTGGGGGCGATGTCGCCCTCGGAGAGGATGCCCGTGGCCACCTGGTAGAGCAAGGGCTGGAACAGGTGGTGCGACGTGCGAGCCAGGATGGTGATATCGGCGTCGACCTTCTTTAGTCGACGAGCGGCCGTGAGGCCTGCGAAACCAGAGCCGATGATGACGATGCGATGGCGGGACATAAGATCTCCTTCGATAAAGCAAGGCTAATCTTACCTAAATGTGGCGCACGTAAATTGTGATGTCGCGCGCACTTGTCTCTAGTGTCTTGACGCCATCAAAATCTCAGCAGCCGCAAGGGGATCGGGCTTGCCCGTGGGCGTCGTCGGCAGCTCGTCCACGACCACAATCCGCCGCACCTTCTCCCAGGGTGCCAGGGTCTCGCTCAGGGCCTCCGACAGTGCTGCGGCGTTCATCGACGAGGCCTGGGCGCGGCCCGCGGGGGAGGGGACGATGAGCGCGGCGACGATTTGCCCCCAGCGCTCGTCCGGCAGCCCTACGACGAGGGCGTCGGACACGGTGTCCAGGGTTCGCAGCGCGCGCTCGACGGTGGGGGGAGCGACGAGTTCCCCAGCTGTGTTGATCATACGGTGGGCTCGTCCCACCAGGTGTAGCCAGCCGTTCTCGTCGCGCGTAGCAAGGTCGCCGGTGTGCAGCCACTCCTCGCCGCGCACGACGCCGGGGCTTCGCACCCAGATTTCGCCCATCTCGCCTGCGTCGGCCTCGCGCTCGGGAGTGGCCATCACCCGCAGGTCCACGTAGGGGAAGGGGGCACCGAGCGACCCGGCGGGCGCACCGCAGTCGGGCGTCGCGACCGTTCCGGCCCCCGAGGTCTCCGTCATGCCCCACACGTGGATCGGGGACAGGCCCACGCGACGCATCGCGTCCGCCAGGTCCGCCGTCATCGCGTCGCCGCCGATCAGGGGCCGCACCCACGAGGACAGGTCTCCTCCGCCGCGCTCGAACTCCTCAACGAGGGCGCGCACAATCGCGGGCACGGCGAACATCATGGTGATCCGATAGTGCCCAATCGCGTCCAGCACGCCGCGCGCATCAAAGGAACCCGGGAAACCCAACGTCACCAGCGTCCCGCCGCGCGTCCACACGTCCATCGACGTGCCGTTGAAGCCGCCGATGTGGCTGACGGGCGCGCACACGCCCACGACCGACGAGGTCGGCGCGTAGTCGAAGCCCTCACGAAAATTCGTCGACCCCCACCACATGACCTCGTGGGTCAGCTCAACGGGACGAGGTGTGCCCGTCGACCCCGACGTGAACAGGACGGCCGCCAGTTCGCTCCCGCAGCGCGCGGGCGCGGTGCGCATCGGCGTCGCGCGATCCACCCAGGCAGCCAGGTCACCAAACGACGCCCGGTGCAAGCCCACGGAAGCCAGGGCGAGCGCAGTGGGGGAGGAGACCTCGTCGTGGAATACCCACGAGGCCCCCACCTGAGCGCACATTGATGTGAGCGCCGAGGCGGGCATGCGCGGGGAGAACGGAACCGTCACCGCGCGCAGCCACGAGGCCGCGACGTGCACGATGTAGTGCCACGGCGAATTTGCACCGATGACGGCCAGGTGCGTGCCCTCGCCGATACCCGCCTCCGCGAAAGCACGAGCCAGGCGAGCGACCGTCTCGGCAGCCTCCCGGACGGTCCACTCCTGGCCCGTCACCGCGTCGACCAGGGAGAGCCGCTCGGGGTGGCGGCGCGCTGAGGCCAGCAGAGCCCGCGCGGGCGAATAGTCGGGGGTCACGAGGCTGCGGCGGCCTTCGCGGCAGCCATGGCCGCGTGACGCTCCGAGCGCTCCTTCAGGCGAGCCAGCACCGACCCTGCCTCCTGCAGCGTCGAGCCGGAGTTCGCGATGTGTTGCAGCTGCTCGGGGATCTCGAAGCCGCGGGCACGCATGCCTTTCGCCCACAGCAGGCCCGCACGGTACGAGGAACGCACAAGGGGGCCGGCCATGACACCGGCGAAGCCCATCTCCTCGGCCTCGGCGGCCATCTCCACGAACTCCTCGGGGTGCACCCAGCGATCAATCGGGTGGTGCAGAGGCGAGGGACGCAGGTACTGCGTGAGCGTCAGCAGATCGCAGCCCGACTCGTGCAAGTCGCGCATCGCCGCGCTGATCTCCTCGCGCGTCTCGCCCATGCCCAGGATCAGATTCGACTTGGTGACCATGCCGCCGTCGTGGGCGCGCTTGATCATCGCGAGCGAGCGATCATAGTTGAAGGCCGGACGAATCTTCTTGAAAATACGCGGCACCGTCTCCAGGTTGTGCGCGAAAACCTGCGGGCCAGCCTCCACAACCATGTCGATGGAGTCAGCCTGACCGCGGAAGTCATCGACCAAGAGCTCCACGCCCGTGCCCGGGTTGAGCTCATGGATCAGACGGCAGGTCTCGGCATACAGCCACGCGGCACCGTCGGGCAGGTCATCGCGGGTCACGCCCGTGATCGTCACGTAGCGCAGGTCGAGGTCACGCACGGACTCGGCGATACGACGCGGCTCATCCTTGTCGTACTCGGTGGGACGCCCCGTCGCGATATCGCAGAAGTCGCAACGACGCGTGCACAGGGCACCACCCAGGAGGAACGTCGCCTCGCGGTCCTGCCAGCACTCGTAGATGTTGGGGCACCCGGCCTCGGCGCACACCGTGTGCAGGCCCTTCGCATGCGAGAGCGAACGCATGTCCTGGTAGTTCTCGCCGGCCTTCGCGGTCGTGCGAATCCACTCGGGCTTCTTCTCGATCGGCGTCTGCGAATTGCGCACCTCGATGCGCAGCAGCTTGCGGCCCTCGGGATCGGGCAGTGTACTCATAGCGATGACCTCGTCGTGTAGGAAACAGTAGCGGGCGTGGTTGCCAGGCAGGGGGCGATGCGCTCCACCATGCGTGGGATGAGCTGAGTCGCGGCCTCGGCGACGGTCGTGTGGATGCCCTCACAGGACAGGGAGGTCACGTCCGCGTCGGTCAGGCCGCAGGGGATGATCCCCTCAAAGGCATGGGCAGGGTCGATGTCCACGTTCAGGGCGACGCCGTGCAGGGTCGCGCCGCGCGCGACCTTCAGACCGATCGCGCAGATCTTGCGGTCGCGGCGTCCCTCCTCGGTGAGCCACACTCCCGCGCGTCCTTCGATGCGGTGGACGGGCAGGCCCCAGGCCTCACGCACCGTGTCGATGACCGAGGCCTCGACCGCGCGAATCCACTGGACGAGATCGACCGGCTCCTTCAGGCGCACGACGGGGTACACAACGAGCTGACCCGGCCCGTGCCAGGTCGCCGACCCCGCGCGATCCGTGCGGATCACGGGAATGGTCGTCGAGGGGATGTCCTGGGGCTTCGTGTGGCGCCCAGCCGTCCATGTGGGCGTGAACTGGGAAACAATCAGCGTGTCCTCGCCGCCTGCGAGGACCTCCTCGTGCAGGGAGCGCTGGAGCGCATCAACCTGCGAATAATCGACCAACCCTTGGTCGAGGAGACTCAAAATCTGCACGGATGTGATCATAGTCGCGGGCAGGGTCCCTTGCTTGTTGGGGGTCCGGTATGCTTATCGCATGCGATTGTCCTCTCATTCTTCCGAACCCGACGCCCCCGACTCAGCCCAGGCCTCGTGGCGCGTCCGCGACCTCATGGCCCTCATGGAGTCCTGGTACCCGCAAGCCACGGCGCAATCCTGGGATCGCGTCGGCCTGATCGTCGGCGACCCGGACGCCCCCGTACGCTCTCTTCTCCTGGCCCTCGACCCGACCGCCGCCATCGCCGAGCAGGCCGTCGCCGGACCGGATAGTGACGGACATCCCTACGACATGGTGATCACGCACCACCCGCTGCTCCTGCGCGGAGCGTCCTTCCTGCCGATCACCGACCCGAAGGGAGCAGTCGTGACGCGGCTGATCCGTGCGGGTGTCTCCCTCTTTAACGCGCACACGAACGCCGACGTCGCCTGCGAGGGCGTTGCAACGGCACTCGCCGACCTCATTGGCCTGCGCGATACCGTACCGCTCGAACCTTGCGGCGTTGATGCCGAGGGACACGAGATTGGCCTGGGGCGCGTCGGGACCATCGAACCTACGACGCTCGGTGCCTTCGCCGACCACGTCGCCTCCGTGCTCCCCGCCGGCCCCACCGGCCTCCTCGTCGGAGGGGACGAGGCTATGGCAGTGTCCCGGGTCGCCGTCCTGGGTGGCGCGGGGGACAGTGCACTGGACGCCGCGCGCGCCGCCGACGTTGACGTGTACCTTACGGCCGACCTGCGTCACCACCCGGCCTCCGAGCACCTTGAGGGCGGACGCCCCGCGCTGCTGTGCGGTTCCCACTGGGCGACAGAAGCCCCGTGGCTACCCGTCCTCGCCCGCCGTATCCGGGCAGCGGCCAGCGCTTCTGAAGTGGAACTTCGCGTCGAAGTCTCTACGATTGTCACCGAGCCATGGACCAGCTACCGAGTCACCCAGGGAGAACTAGCGTGAAAGCGACGCACACCGACCAGCTCGACCTTCTCGAGCTCCAGAAGCTTGACCAGAAGGAATCGGCGCTGCGCCACAAGCGCGACTCCCACCCCGCGCACGCGACCGTGCGCGAGTTCGCGGGCCGCGTCGCCGACCTGCAGCGCGCCGCCATCACTCAGAGCGCCCTCATCACGGACACCACCCGAGAGGTGACCCGCATCGAGGACGAGATCGCCAAGGTGAGCGAGCGCCGCAAGCGCCAGCAGAGCCGCATCGACAACAACCAGGTGCCCCTGCGCGACATTTCCGCAATGGAACACGAGATCGCACAGGTGGATCGCCGCCTGGCCAAGCTCGAAAACGACCAGGTGGACGCCGAGGAGCGCGTCGAAGCCGCACGCGCCGCGCAGGAGAAGATGAAGGAAGAAGCTCAGGCCATCGCCACCGACATTGAGCGCCTCAAGGCCGAGTTCCAAGCCGACGTCGCCGAGGCTGACGACGAGCTGCGCAGCGTCATCGCAGCGCGCCGCGCGCTGGCTGAGCGTCTCCCGCACGCCCTGCTCGAAGAATACGAGGAGGCGCGCCGCCGCAACGGTGCCCTCGCCGTCATCGAAGTGCGCGACGGCTACGGTATCGGCGTGGCCGCCGACCTCAGCCCGATGGAACTCGAGCGCATCCGCCTGACCCCCGCCGACGAGCTGTACCTGACCGAGGACACGTCCCAGATCGTCGTGCGCACGGCGGCGAACACGCCGCGCTGAAGTTCAGGCCCGAACCGCGTAGACATCCGCCAGGTAGAAGCCCTGCCTGCTTGTCGTGACCGTCACCCGCACCCGGGTGGCGGTCACGGGCTTATCCAAGGTAATAATGCGACGGTAGCCCACGCAGTGAACGCGAGCGATCTCCTGCTCAGGGCTGCCCTCCACGCACGCGCTCACCACGGCCTCGTCAATGCGCTGGCCCTGCGCGATGTCCTCCTCAAGCACCACGGCACCCACCGTGTGCGGCGCGTCGAAGCGTAGCGTGACGACGTTGCCCTCGTCCTCGCGGGAGGCGTCGACGCGGCGCGCGCGGAAGTCCGCGATCTTTTCGCCGAGGCGCGCAAGGACCTGCACGTCGGCATCTGCGAGAAGGCCGTCGCGGTTCGGGGGAACGTTCAAGAGGAAGGTTGCGTTGCCGCCGACCGAACCCTTCCAGATCGAGAACAACTCATCGACGCTGCGCACCTGGGAGTCTTCGACGTCGTGGTGGAACCAGCCTGTGCGCGTCGAGGTGTTGACCTCCGCGGGGTACCACGCCAGGGGACTGGAGTAGTCCGCCAATGCCTCGCGCGATCCCAGGTCCTCGTCGCCGGAGGCCACCTGTCGGGAGAATTCGCCGTCGTCGGCCTTCTGCGACTTTTCTGCGGTGCGTTCGGCCTCGCGCAGAGAAGCGGGAACGACCGACCATTCGTTGGCTCGAACGGAGCCCGCCTCGTTGCCACACCAGCGCACGTCCGGGCCGCACACGGAGATAACCGGCTCTTCGCATTTAAGGGTGTAGGAGGTGTTGGAATCCGCCGGAGTGGAGGAGGCAGCGTAGGCGGTAGTTTCGGTGGTTGACGAATCCTTGGGCGATGCCGCGTAGGTGTTCGAGGCGTCC
>NZ_CAJPJE010000063.1:0-10584 GCF_905369875.1 Actinomyces sp. ICM47 | reverse complement strand
GTCGGTGACGACCAGGGCCGGTGGCGCGATCCGGCTCATGAGCGCGCCCCAGGCCCGAGAATTCTCACTCCTAGCCGCATACCAGCCCAGCACACAATCGGGTGTTTGGGCGATGAGCACCACGGCGTTTCGCCCCAGGTGGATGCCGTCGACGAAGATGACCTCATGAACCTCATCGACGATCGGGCTAAACGGCCATAACTGCCACAACGGCTCACAACGCCTACGAAACGAGCGGCCCCCGCCAGGCAAATCCGACTGACGGCGCCGACTGAGCAGCCAGGCCACGAACTCATCAAGATGCTTCGCCGTGGAATTAATGCGGCTGACCTGGCTGATATTACACAGGGAGCAGCGCCATCGCTGCGCCCCTGACGCTGAGTGCCCATACCTGGTCATCACTCGCCCGCACGCCGAACATTTGGGGGTATTCATACCCCCACGATGAAACAACCAACTTCAATGTGGATTTTCCCGCACCAGCAAGCCGAAAAATCGCTACAAAACCAACACGTTTTGTCCTTTAACCCTAACCCTAACCCTAACCCGCGCACTGGCCACGCACGGCGAGGAAAACAAAAACCGCAGACCCCGAAGGATCTGCGGTTTCATCGTGCGCGAGGGGGGAGTTGAACCCCCACTCCATCACTGGAACACGGACCTGAACCGTGCGCGTCTGCCTATTCCGCCACTCGCGCGTACCCAGAAAGAATAGGGGGTTTTAGCACCTCACGTCAAATCAGCAGAACATGACCCGGGACACATATTGAACCCACAGGACATACAACCATTGCAATCTCAAGGGAAAATCGACATAAATCCTACAGCATCAACGTGCACGCAACGACGCCACCAATACCCAACAGGGTCGCAGCGAACACGCACGCGTCTACCCATCCAAGCCGAGTACGTCGCCTCGGCGCACTGCCACCAACCTCGCCGACGGCATCAAGGGCACCGCGCATGGACATGGCTCGCCCGGTCTCGGCGGCACCGCGCGAGGCCGCGGACAGGATTGCCGTGATCACGTCGACGCTGAGGCGCACGTAGCCACCGAGGGACAAGGTGGCAACATCTTGGCCGAGGCGCAGCTTCGCCGTGTCGAGCACGGCCTGGGCCTGGTCACGCAGCATCGGCAGGCCGCGCAGGGCGGAGGCCATGACGAGCGACCACTCATCGACGGGCGCGCCAACCACGCGCAGCGGCCGCAGGAAGACCCGTAGCGCTCCTGCGAGCGCCGCCGTGTGCGTCACCCAGGCGATGAGCGCGGATCCCCACAGGACGACGAGTGCCAGGACAGAGATCCGCAGGAACACCTCGAGTCCGTCGCCCAGCCACGCGCCGATACACCCGCCGACGAAGCCGGAGATCAGCCACATGGGAGGGCTCGGTACGACGCTGCGAGGCAGACGAATAGCCATGGAGGCGACGGCGAGGAGACCGCCGACGATCGCCAGGGTTGACCAGCGTGGTTGCAGGATGACGCACGTCGTGAGAGCCGTCCAACAGGCGATGAGCGTACCGGGCCACGCGTGCCCGAGGACGGTCTGCCACGGCAATGGACGAGGCAGACTCATGCCCGTGCTTCGCCGCGGCTTGCGGCGCGGAGCGTGCTCGCCGCCCACGCCGGGACTCTGGACTGGATCGGCGGGAAACCACCCGTGGGTGGTGCCGCCGCCGGGGCCGGTCGCCCCGCATGAGGAGTGAGGATCGTTCACGCGAGCACCCCTTCATGCAGGTGTCGGTGGATGTCGCACAGTGCGTCCATGCCTTCGAGGTCATGGGAAATGACAAGAATGGACAGCCCAGCACGTCGGCGTTCGTCGAGCACGGAGATGAGCAGTTCGCGCGAGGCCATGTCGAGTCCCGCCATGGGTTCGTCGAGGATGAGGACGCTCGGATTGGAGGCGAGCAGCCCGGCCAGGGCGACGCGCCGCATCTGCCCGCCGGAGAGATCGTCGATGCCGCGCGAGGCCAGGGCGGGGTCAAGTCCCACCAGGTTCATGGCCTGCGCGACGATCCGATCACCGTCCTCACGGCTCAGCCCCTTCTTCCGACGCCCCGCACCGCTGCCGATGCGCGGTCCGTGCCCGGCGGCGGCGAGAATGTCAGAACGCACGGAGGGGCGCTGAAGTTGGAGGCGCGCGAATTGCATGGACAGGGCGACGTCGCCGACCCGGCGTTCCATGGGGGTCCCGCCGAGCGTCACGTTTCCCCACGTGGGGATCAGCAACCCGGTGAGGATGCACGAGAGTGTCGTTTTGCCCGACCCGTTGTCGCCGGTGATGAGCATCGCCTGCCCGGGTTCGAGGATCAGGCTGACGTCGCGCAGGACGGGTTTCTCCCACGGCGTTCCGAAGTCATAGGTGTGTGCGACTCGGTCCGCCCACAGGTGCTCCGTATTCGTGAGGGTCGGTGTTCCCCACGCGCGCTCGCCCCCCTCTTTAGCGGACGAGGCCGTGGTCGCTTCTCGTGTCTTGCTTGCGTCGCGGGTTACTCCCCGAGATTCCTCCTCGGGGGTAACGGGACGCGCATTCCCGGCCACGGCCTCGTCGATGGAGGAGGAGCCGGGCACGTCGGAGAGAACACGCCCTCCATCGACTGTGATGACGCGGTCGGCGCGCGCTGCTTCGGCGGGGTCGTGGGTGATGTGGACGACGGCGATGCCGGTGTCGGGCAGGGAGGCGAGGAGATCGAGCATGTCGGCGCGCCCGTCGCGGTCGATCATGGCGGTGGATTCGTCGGAGATGAGGAGGCGTGGCGAGCGCGCGAGGGCCCCTGCGAGCGCGAGGCGTTGCAGCTGCCCGCCGGAGAGGGAGCGCGGGTCGGCGTCGGCGAGGCCGCCCAGACCCACGCGCGCCAGAAGGGCTTCGAGGTCGAGGACCCGCGCGTCGCTGGCACTCATGCCCCAGGTGACGTCTTCGGCGAGGTTCTGTCCGAGGACCAGCAGTTCGGAGCGTTGTCCGACCAGGGCGGTGCCGCCGACCTGGCCGAGCATGCCGCCGCCGGTGCGCGTCCCTTCGCCGGGGGTAGCACCGGCGAGGAGGAGGGCGAGGGTGGATTTGCCGGAGCCGTTGTGCCCGACGATGACTGTGTATTCGGGGTGCTCGAAGCGGAGCGTAACGCCGCGCAGCGCGGGGTGGTCGGCACCCGGGTAGGTGAAGGCGGCGTCGGTGAGGGTCAGGGGCAGGGGCGAGGCTGGGGTCCCCTCCCCGGGTCCTGCATCCTCCTCGGATTGTGCGGTTCCGGCGGGAGCAGAGTTGGGGCGGCCGGGCGCTTCCAGAAGCGGGTCCCACCCGGCGTCGAGGGTGACGCGGCGCAGGATCGCGCCGAGGAGCCAGCGCGCGGCGAGGACCAGGAAGGCGACGCCGATGAATCGGGTGATGGGCAGCCACACCCACCAGAAGTCGACCAACCATTGGCTCAGAAAATGGCCTCCGTCGACGAACCAACCGAATCCGGGGATGCGGCCGACGAGTGCGAGGAAGCCGTTGAGTGTTTTTTGGATGCTTTCGAGGCCGAGGTTGCGCAGGTCGACGAGGAACCAGAAGGCGATGCCGGTCCCGACGCCCCAGACGACGCCGAGGCCGGCGGCGACCGCACCGACGCTCAGCCAGGAGGCGTGTTTCTTGTGGAGAACACCAATGATAAGGCCGATGAGGGCGGCCTGGAAGGCTCGGCCGGCGGTAGCGAATCCGCCGACGGCGATGGCCAGGAGGACGGTGGAGGCGAAGGCCGCGATGGAGGCGCGGGCGCGCAGTTTGAGGGAGACCATGGCGAGGGGTACGGCCGTGGCTACCTGGAAGAAAAGTTGGAAGACGGGCGTGACGGCGGCGATGAGGCCGAAGGTAACGGCCAGGCCCGAGAGCGCGCCTGCGGTCGCCACCTCAACAGGAGTGAGGCGGCGTGCGTCACGCGCGTGGTTACTCATGTACCTAGTCTCCCAGGACCCGCCCTCATCTGCGACCGCCGGGCCGGTATCACCCTCCGCAGTACAGCAGATAGCCCGACAGATGCCTACCAAGTCCAAGATTTTAACGTAATTAATTGTTGACAAACATGTTTTACATCACTAGACTTAGTCACTAAGCCCATTCGACATAGGAGTCATGATGACAAGCCCAAACTCGCAGTACAGCCTTGGAAATAACCCAACAGACAACACCCCGAGTGTCCCCCACTCCCCTTATCAGCAGGTGATACCCCCTCAGAGCAAACCTTTTTACAAAAAGTGGTGGTTCATCGCCATCGCGGTCTTCGTCGGCCTTGTTCTCATCGGTAGCCTGACGAACCCCAAGGGCAAAGACAGCACCAAGGAAACCGAGTCCTCGACGACATCCACGACAACAGAATCAAGCTCGGGCATCACCGTACCCAACGTTGTCGGCATGCGCGGCGACGAGGCCCGCGCGATGCTCGAAGCACTCGGCAAGGTCGACATCTCCTTCAAGGACGAGGCAGGCAAAAAGATGGTGCTTGACGTGACGAACTGGACCGTCACCTCTCAGACTCCCGAGGCAGGGGCAACTCTCAGCAAGGACGCTAAGGTCACACTTTTTGTCCACCACGACACGGACGACGCCAAGCCGACGGACAATCCGACGACCGATGCGCCGTCGACGACCGAGTCCAAAAAGGACGATGTTCCGCGCGACTACCGCAAGGCACTGAAGTCCGCGGAGAACTACTCGAAGACACTACACATGTCGAAACAGGGAATCTACGACCAGCTCACCAGCGACTTTGAAGGATTCTCCCCCGAGGCAGCCCAGTACGCAATCGACAATATCCAGGCCGACTGGAATGCAAACGCCCTCGCTAAGGCCAAAGAATACGAAAAAACGCTCAACATGTCCGATGAGGCAATTCGAGACCAGCTCGTCAGCGAGTACGGCGAGAAGTTCACCCAGGAAGAGGCCGACTACGCGGTCGCCCACCTGGACGACTGAGGCGGTTTTTCCACAACAACACAACTGGGACAAAAGTGGGGCGGGTGTTGCACCCACATGTAAAACCCGCCCCACTTTCACTGATACTCCCAACAATGACAGCCAAAACAGGGCTTAGCATCTACTCCCTGTTGATCTCCCCGAAGGGGATGTGGACGCTCGGGGTTGAGCGCGACGCGCCCTCGACGTGGCGGCGCTGGTCGTCGAAGAAAATGTGGGGCTGCAACGCTTCTAGGATGGGCCCCTTGGGGAGTCCGCCCAGGAAAAAGGCGTCGTTGACGCGCAGCCCCCAGCCCCGGATCGAGTTGATCGCCCGCTCGTGGGCGGGCGCGCTGCGCGCCGTCACGACGGCGACGCGGACGCGGCGCTGAAAACCCTGGGGATCACTCACGCTGCGAGCGTCCTCGATCCCCTGGATCCGGTTGATTTTCTCCAGGAAATCAGCCATCGGCCCGCGCTCGAGCGGCACCTCGGCCAGGGCGCTCTCACTTTCCTGATACTCCTCCAGCCCCCGGTCCTGGAAGACGCGCTCGGAGGAGTCGCCCGCCAGCACGCCGTCGAAGTCGAAGGCGATACGCAGGTCCGAGTCCCCGTCGTCGGGGACGGATCGGCCCACGACATGCCCGGCCGCAAACCCCAGCTCGGTTGCCTCGCGCACGTCGGCCTCGTTCGCGGAGAGGAACAGGGACATCTTCAACGGTCCCATATAGAGGTAGGGCGCGTGGCCCTGCATGAAGATCGCGCGCGTGATGTCCAGGCCGTGGCTCTGGACCGACCGCATCACCCGCATTCCAGTCTCCGGGTCGTTGCGCGAGAGGATGACGACCTCGACGAGGCGCTCGGTCTCCGACAGGGCGTTCAGGTCTAGGAGGCGCCGTATAAAGGGGAAGGCGACGCCGGGTGCGAGCACGTCATCCAGGTGCTCACGCTGATACGCCCGGTACTGCTCTTCCCCTTGCTCGCGAAACACCGCGTCCGACTCCGCCAGATCGAACAGGGCACTCGAGGCGACCCCAATGACGAGGGCGCGCTCCAGGTCCAGACTCTCACCCATGAGACGCTCCTTCCACTCACGCCAGGCACCTCACCCGACGCCGCCAGAGTAAAAGGAGGCGTGCACATCTGCGTCCCAGCCTGGGACTCGTCCTTTATCGACGAGGCCGTGGCCGCGCCTCGCGCACCGACGACCTCCGCAAGATCCAGGAAAAAACACCGTGTCATAATGCCGCACTCACCCTTGTGAGGGCCACCTAATTTTGTGTAGCATTTCCCTCGTAATCCGTGACATACGAGAGGACACAATGAAGACACGCCTCGCCACGCTAACCGCGATCTTGGCCACTGCCGCCCTGGCCCTCACCGCCTGCGCGGGCAGCTCCGGCTCCACCGCCCCGTCACAGACCACCACCCCGGACGCATCGTCGACGCGTACGATCACCGACCACGCGGGCAACGAGGTTGTCCTGCCCACCACGATCACCCGCGTCGCCATCGACCAGATCCCCATCGAATCCACCTACCTGGCCTACTTCGACGGCAAGGCCCCCTACCTGGTAGGCATGAGCGCCGCCCGCGTCAAGGCCATGAGCCAGACGATCGCCGCCGAGATGGCACCCGAGATGATGCAGGTGGACACCAGCTATTACGACAAGGGTGAGCTCAACGCCGAGGCCCTGCTCAACCTGGACGTCGACGTCGTTTTCTACAATGCCTTCAACAAGGAACACGGCGAAATGTTCCGCAAGGCGGGCATCCCGGCCGTCGGTTTCACAACGATGGGGAACCCGTCGGAGACGTACACGGAGTGGATGGAGCTCCTCGAGGACGTCTTTAACCAGGATGGCCATATGGCCGACAAGATCGCGCTCGGCAAGGATCTGGTCGCCGACGCTCGCGCGCGCACCGCGAAGGTGCCCGAGGACCAGCGCGTCTCGACGATGGTGCTCATGGGCGCGGCCGACGGCCAGCTCGCGGTCGCGGGCGGAAAGGACGGCTGGTTCACCAACGAATGGGCCGACTCGCTGAATTACACGAACGTCTCGCGCGACACCGATACCTCGCACACGCCCGTCACCTTCGAGCAGGTTCTCACGTGGGACCCCCAGGTCCTCCTCGTGACCGGCAAGGGCATGTCGAACATGACGGCGAACTCCGTCCTGACGAACTCGGTGCAGGGAGTGGACTTCTCGACCCTCAGCTCCGTGCAGTCCGGCCGCGTCTACTCCACCGGCCTGGGTATGTGGAACTGGTTCACCCCGAACCCGGATGCTCCCATCGTCGCCAACTGGATCGGCACGTCCCTGTACCCGGAGCAGTTCTCCGACGTTGACCTCGTGTCGATGACGAAGGATTACTACCAGAAGATGTACAACTTCACGCTCACAGACGAGCAGGCACGCCAGATCGTCAACCCGGACGCCGCGTCCTAACACCTGTCCCCGGCCTCGTTTTTCCCTTCGACGAGGCCGGGGTCCCTTGTGCGGTGAGACGCTCGGTAAGCATCGGGGAGAGGACATCATGACATCTGTGCTGACCAGGAATGGGCGACTGCGCGTGTGGGTGGTCCCCACGCTGGTCGTACTCATCGTCGCGTGCGCGGCGGCGGCCATGTTGATTGGTCGTTTCTCCGTGTCTCTGGAGGACGTGGTCGCGGCGCTGCGCGCGAGGTTTTGGGGCGGACCATCGGTGTCGCCCCGCATCAACTCAGTCGTGTTTGACCTGCGAGCGCCGCGCATCATCGTGGCGATCCTGATCGGCGGGGGCCTGTCGGTTGCCGGCGCCTCGTTCCAGTCGCTCTTCTCCAACCCCCTGGCTACGCCGGACACCCTGGGCGTCGCGGCGGGCACATGCGTCGGCGCGGTCATCGCCCTGCTACTGGACTGGAACCTGATCGGCGTGCAGGCCGCGGCCCTTGCGGCGGGCCTGGCGACGATGGCTTTCACCACGGCAATTTCGCGCACGCGCACGGGCGCGTTCAACGTCGTCACGCTCGTGCTCGGCGGCGTCATCGTCTCCGCCCTGGCGAACGCGGTCCTCTCGCTCCTCAAGCTCACGGCCGACCCGACGAGTCAGCTCCCCGAGATCACCTACTGGCTCATGGGTTCGCTCGCCGCGGTCACCTACCACCAGATCGCGCTGGGTGCCCCCTTCATCATCGCGGGCATCGTCGTCATCGTGGCACTGCGCTGGCAGCTCAATATTCTCTCCCTTTCAGAGGACGAGGCCCGCTCAGTCGGCGTGAACGTCTCCCTCATGCGCGCGATCCTCATCGTCGCCTCGACGGTCATCACGGCCTCGGTCATTTCGATGTGTGGCCAGGTCGGTTGGGTCGGCTTGCTCGTGCCACACTGTGCGCGCATGCTGTGCGGACAGAACAACCGCGCGGTCATCCCCGTGTCGCTGCTGCTCGGGTCGGCGCTCATGATCGTCATCGATACGCTCGCACGTTCCCTATCGGCCTCGGAAATTCCCATTTCGATCCTGACGGCCATCATCGGCGCCCCCTTCTTTATCGTGCTGCTGCGCCGGACGGGAGGGTCACGATGATCAGCGTCGAGAACGCGACCTTCACCTATCCGGGTGCCGCTTCCCCAATCCTGAGGAACGTATCCTTCGAGGTGCCCGAGCGCTCGCTCTTGGCGATCCTGGGACCCAACGGCGCGGGAAAGACGACACTGCTGCGCACCATGATCGGCCTACAGAAGTGGGACAGCGGACGCACGCTCATCGACGGCACCCCCATTTCGTCGATGTCGACCCGGGCGCTGGGCCGTGTCCTGTCCTACGTGCCGCAGGCCCGCAACGCATCGAACGTGGCGCTCACCGGCCTCGAGATGGTGATGGTCGGGCGCGCCCCGCACATGCGCACCCTCGCACAGCCCGGAGCGCGCGAGGAACGCATGGCCCGCGACGTCCTCGACGAGGTGGGTGCCTCCCACCTGGCCGAGATGCCCTGCGCGACCATGTCAGGCGGCCAGTTCCAGATGATCCTCATCGCCCGAGCGCTCGTCGCCGACCCGCGCGTCCTCGTGCTCGACGAGCCAGAGACCGGCCTGGATTTCCGCAACCAGCTCATCGTCCTGGGCCTCCTCGAGCGCCTCGTGAGGGATCGAGGCCTCGCCGTTATCATGAACACGCACTACCCGGCGCACGCCCTGCGCGTCGCGGACCAGGTCGCGCTCTTCTCCTCCACGCACGAGGCCGTGGTCGGCCCGGCGTCCTCCGTGATGAACGCGGACACCCTCGCGAGCGTCTTCGGGGTGGACGTGGCGATCGGGAACGTGACCTTCGAGGGTGAGGACGTGCAGGCTATCGTTCCGGTTCGTCTCACCTCAACAAACTAACCCGCCGCCACAGACGATACTTGGTCACGTTTTCGCAGGTCAGACACATTTTGTGTCGAAGTGCGGTACCGTAAGAATGTGATTCCACACGCTGCGCGCGGGTGTGTGAGAGACACCGGGGCGCGCGGGCGGGATCGCGTCGGTTTCCGCAGGCGAGACCGACCGGTGCCCCAGCGTTGGGGCGAACACGAAGGAGGGCCCATGGCTACCGGGACCATTAAGTGGTTCAACGACGCCAAAGGCTTCGGGTTCATCACTCCCGATGACGAATCTGGCGATGTCTTCGTGCACTATTCAACCATCATCGGCCAATCTGGGCGCCGCACTCTTCTTGAGGGCGAGAGGGTCGAATATGAGGTGATTGAGGGACCCAAGGGTCTCCAAGCCATGAATGTGGCACGAACCGAGTGACATTGTGTGCCCGGGTGGATCATCCACTCGGGCACACGTGCATGAAGCATGCATATTCATCGGAACCCTATTTTTTGGCGTCGCAGCCATCCTTGAAAGACTCTTGATGCGACGTCTGTGCACTCCCTAACAAGCACTTGCACGGTATAGACCATGCGGTTATCTGCGCGTAGCATTGGTAATGCACCAACGGGGGCGACAACACGTCGGCCCCGTTTTTTAATGCAGAGCCGCCCACCCGGGCGGCGCGGGCCAAGAGGCCCACACAACACGCTGGCGTGCGGGGCGCGCTTCGCGCATCCGTGCGAAGACACTCACAAGGAGAACCTCATGAACCAGATTGTCAAGGCCGAAACCGCCCCCACCATGAGCCAGGCCACCACCTCGGCCTCCGTCTTCATCGCCCTCGTCGTCATCCTCGCCAGCCTCGGCATGGCCGCCGCCCTCCAGGTCGGCTCTGTCGCTTCCGCTGTTCTCGCTGTCGTCGTCGCTCTGACTGCTCTGATTGTCTCCCCCGCGCTCCTCTCGATCGCTCGCACGCGCGCCTGAGACACTGCGGGGCGCGTGAGTTCCGCGCGCCCCTCCCCTGCTAGCGTGGCACCACCGAGGTGCCGCGCTTTTTCTTTACATAAACACTCGCCTCAACAATAAGGGCAATATGACAAGCAGTGATTATGGCTCCGACATGCGCATATCGACCACCTGATAGAAGGATTGCCAATTCCTGACAAGCATGACACAATGCACAGTTAACTGGCTCTTCGCATTTAAGGGTGTAGGAGGTGTTGGAATCCGCCGGAGTGGAGGAGGCAGCGTAGGCGGTAGTTTCGGTGGTTGACGAATCCTTGGGCGATGCCGCGTAGGTGTTCGAGGCGTCCGTT
>NZ_CAJPJE010000062.1:0-10806 GCF_905369875.1 Actinomyces sp. ICM47 | reverse complement strand
GGGCGTACCCGGGCGCGGCGAGTACAGGAACGTGAACGCGGAGGAGAAACGAGCCTGCTCGACGACGTCGAGGGTGGCCTGGAAGTCCTCCTCGGTCTCGCCGGGGAAGCCGACGATGATGTCCGTCGTAATCGCAGCCTCCGGGATCGCAGCGCGAACGCGCTCCAGGATGCCCATGAAACGATCA
The DNA here is from genome assembly GCF_905369875.1 of Actinomyces sp. ICM47. Lineage (NCBI taxonomy): Bacteria > Bacillati > Actinomycetota > Actinomycetes > Actinomycetales > Actinomycetaceae > Actinomyces > Actinomyces sp. ICM47. The sequence continues at coordinate 10,619 of NZ_CAJPJE010000062.1, read as the reverse complement.
CGGCGGTAGGAGCGGCGCATCTGACGCAGGATCGCATCGGAACCCGACTGCAGAGGCATGTGCAGGCTCGGCATGACCGTGGGAGTCTCCGCCATCGCCGCAATCACGTCGTCCGTGAAGGCTGCGGGGTGAGGCGAGGTGAATCGCACGCGCTCAATGCCCTCGACGCGGCCGACAGCGCGCAACAGGTCAGCAAACGCACCGCGCTCGCCGAAACCCACGCCGTAGGAGTTGACGTTCTGTCCCAGCAGGGTCACCTCGATGGCACCCTGGGAGGCGACGGCCTCAACCTCGGCGAGAATATCGCCGGGACGACGGTCGCGTTCCTTGCCGCGCAGGTGCGGGACGATGCAGAACGTGCAGGTGTTGTTGCAGCCCACGGAGATGGACACCCACGCGGCGTACGCGCTCTCGCGATGAGTGGGCAGGGTCGACGGGAATACCTTGAGGGATTCCTCGATCTCGACGGCGGCCTCGCGGTTATGCTCGGCGCGGCGCAGGAGCGCCGGGAGCACGTCAATGTTGTGCGTGCCGAAGACAGCGTCCACCCACGGGGCCTTCTCGACGATGCCGTCGCGCATCTGCTGGGCGAGGCAGCCGCCGACCGCGATCTGCATGCCCGGGCGCGCTCGCTTGACAGAAGCGAGCTGGCCGAGATTACCGAAAAGACGGGTCGCGGCGTTCTCGCGCACGGAGCAGGTGTTAATCACGATGACGTCGGCACCCATGTCGCCGGCGTCGGTCGCGCGGGCGGCGGCCTCGGGGACCTTCTCAACGGGGACGAGGCCGGCCTGCTCCAGCAGACCCGCCATACGCTCGGAATCGTGTTCGTTCATCTGGCAGCCGAGCGTTCGCACCGCATAGGTGCGAGGCAGGGCATTTACCTGCGGTGTCGTCGTATTCATCGCACAACAGTCTAGTCGTGCTCGCGGCCACCAGAGGAGTCGAGCACGTCACGCAACAACGCCAAAGCCGCGTCGATGGCTCCGGTACGCACGCGGGCTCGATCCCCCTCCAGGTGCACCAACCTGTGCTCCGTCCCGCCCTCGTGCGCGCACGCAACGTGAACGGTGCCGGCAGGGAAACCATCGGCGGGGCCGGGCCCGGCCACGCCCGTCGTCGACAGGCCGATGGCAGCACCGAACAGGACGCGAGCGCCCTCAGCCATCTGCCTGGCCACCTGCTCGTCCACCGGACCAGTTTGATCGAGACGCGCGCGAGAGACCCCCAAGACCGAGGCCTTCGTATCCACCGCGTAAGTACACGCCCCTCCGCGCACGACGTGGGATGCACCGGGCACGTCAACCATGCGGGCAACGAGGCCCCCTCCGGTCAGCGACTCTGCGGTCGCAACCGTCAGCCCACGGCGCGTCATCTGCCCGATCAGGTCCTTCACCTGTGCGTCATCCATTCTCAGGACACCTCCCAGCCCCAGCCTTCGTCATCGTCCGAGCCACCAGCATGCCATTCATCCAGGGCATCGCGCACCGCATTGGAGGCCACGGATGGGGAATAGCCTTTGCGCGCCAGCATCGAGCACAAGCGCCGGTACGCGCTCTGCCGAGGAACGCCCGCCAGTGATCGGCGCTTGCGCGCCACGAGCTGGGCGGCCCTCTCGGCCTCGTCATCACGGCTGATCTGGGACAGTGCTCGCTCGATGATGCCCGGTTCCAGCCCCTTACGCACGAGCACCTCACGCAAAGCGCGGCCCGATGCCCCGGTGCCTGAAAAGCGCGAACGCACCAGAGCATCGGCATAGGCCTGGTCATCGACCAGGCCTACAGCTTCAAGCCGATCAACGACCTGGAGGGCCAGATCGGCACTAAAACCGCGCCCCTCAATGGCACTGGTCAATTCTGCGCGCGAACAGGCGTGCGCATCCAGCTTCCGCAACGCAACCTCACGCGCTGCCTCGATGGCGGCTGAACCCGTCAGGGCGGCGTTACGTTCGCGGACGCGGGCCAGCCGCTGCCCCGGGGAGGAGCGGTGGCGTCGCTCCTCCCCCAGCTCCGGATGGTCCTCCGGATCCAGATAGCGGACCACGACTCAGAAGCCCGCGTCCTCGTCCGGGTCAACCGCGGGTGCCTTCTTGGACCCCTTCTCCGGCTCTGGCTCCTCGGCAATGCCGAGCGCGATCAGGATCTTCTGCTCGATCTCGTTAGCCAGCTCGGGGTTATCCACCAGGAACTGGCGCACATTCTCCTTGCCCTGGCCCAGTTGGTCATCCCCGTAGGTGAACCAGGAGCCGGACTTACGCACGATGCCAGCTTCGACACCCATGTCAATGATCGAGCCTTCGCGCGAAATGCCCTTGCCGTAGACGATGTCGAATTCGGCCTGCTTGAAAGGCGGGGCCATCTTGTTCTTGACCACCTTGGCGCGCGTACGGTTTCCGACAGGCGCTCCTGCTTCCTTGAGGGTTTCAATGCGACGCACGTCGATGCGCACCGAGGCGTAGAACTTCAGGGCCTTACCACCGGTCGTGGTCTCCGGGGAACCGAAAAACACGCCGATCTTTTCACGCAGCTGGTTGATGAAGATCGCGGTCGTGCCGGTCGCCGAGAGGGCACCCGTGATCTTACGCAGGGCCTGGCTCATGAGGCGGGCCTGCAGACCCACGTGGGAGTCGCCCATCTCGCCCTCAATTTCGGCCTTGGGCACCAGGGCCGCGACCGAGTCGATGACGATGATGTCGATGCCGCCCGAGCGGATCAGCATGTCGGCAATTTCGAGGGCCTGCTCGCCCGTGTCGGGCTGAGAGACCAGCAGGGAATCGGTGTCCACGCCCAGGGCGCGAGCGTAGACGGGGTCGAGCGCGTGCTCAGCGTCGATGAAGGCCGCGTTGCCGCCGGCCTTCTGGGCGTTCGCAACGGCGTGCAGGGCAACCGTGGTCTTACCGGAGGATTCGGGGCCGTAGACCTCAATGACACGCCCGCGGGGCAGGCCACCGATGCCGAGCGCAACATCGAGGGCAAGAGAGCCGGTGGGGATCACCTGAACGGGAGGACGATTGTCGTCGCCCAAGCGCATCACGGATCCCTTGCCGAATTGCTTATCAATCTGCGACAGGGCGACTTCGAGCGCCTTGTTGCGGTCGTTCGTGACGGTCTTTGCCGCGGGTGCCTTACGGGCTGCCATGATGGTCCTTTCGTTCTGCGGCCTCTCCGGCCTGCGAGTGTCCTGGCCTCAATGACGCCCCTCTCCGAGGCGCCATGACGAGTATGCGACCGGCCATCGTCATCTGCGTCCCGCACGCGCCACCCCTGTGGATGACACGCGAGGACGATTCGTCGCTCATCAGCTTAGATGGAACAAATGTTCGATACTGCGGCGACACGCCGAGGCACCAAGCAGGGCATGCGAGAACACAAACGTGCAGCAATGCGCGTTCGCGCAAGGAAAACAATAAAGGAGTCAGCGACCCCGTTCACGCGGGTCGAGGCGATGAATCCAGCGCGCATCCTCGCGCCCGGTTTCTTCGCACAGCTGCGCCCAGACCTCGTCGGGACTCACCCCGGCAGACAGAGCGTCGCGGGCTGTGGCCCCCAGCGAGGCGAGGTAGAGGTCGGAAACGTACGAGCGGCCGAGGGCCGACCCGAAGGTCGCCTCGACCGCTTCGTAAAACTCGGAGTGCTTCACGCGTCAGGAGATCAGCGTAACGGGCACGAGATCGTCGGGCACCGCGTCAGGAATGACAGCGCCATCGATGATCGCCATGCGTTCGGAGACCTCGCGCAGCACGAACCACAGCGGAACGCGCAGAGCGGAGGTAATGGCCTCGAGCAGTTCGGAGGATGCCTCCTTCTGCCCGCGCTCAACTTCGGAGAGATAGCCCAGGGACACCTGTGCTTCGGAGGAGACTTCGCGCAGGGTTCGACCCTGGCGCTGGCGGATGCCACGCAGGACATCGCCGAGTTCGCTGCGCAGCAGCGGAGTTTCGCTCAGTGTCTTTTCCATATCGTTACTGTAGCCGTTCTTGATCGTCGGGCGCATCGTTAGTTCGCGCATCGGACCGGTGTAACCGGGCACGCGCACGCCTCGGGTTGTTGTCATGTTCTGTCAACGCGCACCCAAACCGGCCTATTCCACCGGGCATTCAATTCGCGTATGGGTTGCGTCACCCAGACTCAACTCTGAATGTACCGCCCGGCAGGAGACGAGTCCGCGGAGGCGGCGTGCCCGCCGTCTGCCTCATGAGAGTCGACGATGGCAGGAGTGCGCATCAGTGTGACGCCCTCGACCACGTAGGCGACACCAGAAATGAGGGTCAGCGCCAGTGCGATACCGGACAGGGCGAGACCGAGGCGAATCACGAGAATAACCCACCACTGGTTAGCCCGGTCGATCGCATAGAAGTGCTCCCATGGGATGAGCAGCGTCCCCAGCGCAATGATCTGGAAAAATGTCTTCATCTTACCCATCCAATTCGCCGAGACAACGACGCCGCGGCGCAGGAAAAAGGCGCGCATCGCGGTGATGCCGAGCTCGCGCACAGCGATCAGGATCGTCACGAACCAGGGCAAGAACCCCTGCCAGGACAGGAGAACGAAACCTCCCAGGGTCAAAGCCTTGTCAGCGATGGGATCGACGATGCGCCCGAAGTCGGTGATCTGGTTCCATGAACGAGCCAGATGCCCGTCGAAATGATCCGTGATCGAGGCAAGCGCGAAGATGACGAAGGCCACCCACTTCGTGACCCAGGAGTCCTGTAGAGCCAAAATGATGAAGATGGGGACGAAGACCAGGCGCGCCATGGTCAGCACGTTCGGCAGGTTCACGACGGGGACTGCGGAGTCCCGTTGAACGCGCGACACGTTATCACTCATTGCTGGTACCTCTCTCTTAGCGGCCGGTGAGCTGCCAAGCGTCCTCATCGTCGTCCGGCTCCTCATCAACCCAATCAGGTGAGGAACCGCCAAAGTTATGTCCAGAGTACGGGTCTAACCCGCCCGCGCGCGAATCGCCAGCGTGTCCCGTGCCCGATTCGTAACCAGAGGAGGTCTTCGTCCTGTCAATCGACGAGGTCCCCTTCCCCGCAGCGCGGACGCTCGCAGCACCGGTGGCGGGGCTGGGTGCCCCCGAGGGTGCGCTGGAAGCGGGCGCGGGGGATGCGGGCGCGGCGGAAACCGCCGCGGGCTCGGGTTCGCTGATGGAGGTGGATTCGCCGCGCAGCATCGCGAGCACCTCGGGGAGCTGCTCGGGGGTGACGAGGACCTGGCGGGCCTTGGAACCTTCGGAGGGTCCGACGATGTCGCGGGATTCGAGGAGGTCCATGAGGCGTCCGGCGCGGGCGAAGCCGACGCGCAGCTTGCGCTGGAGCATGGAGGTGGAGCCAAGCTGGGTGGAGATGACAAGCTCGGCGGCCTGGAGCAGGTCTTCGAGGTCGGCTCCGATATCTTCGGCGACTTTTGCTTCCTTCTTGTCGGGTACGACGTCGTCGCGGTAGTGCGTTTCCATCTGGCTCTTGACGTGGGCGACGACCTGGTGGATCTCGGATTCGCCGACCCAGGCACCCTGAACACGCATGGGCTTGGAGGCACCGGCGGGCAGGTAGAGGGCGTCGCCCTGGCCGATGAGCTTTTCGGCGCCGGGCTGGTCGAGGATGGTGCGCGAGTCGGTCAGCGACGAGGTTGCGAACGCGAGGCGCGAGGGGATGTTGGCCTTGATGAGGCCGGTGACGACGTCGACCGAGGGGCGCTGAGTGGCCAGGACCAGGTGGATGCCGGCGGCGCGCGCGAGCTGCGTGATGCGTTGAATCGAGGCTTCGACGTCGCGCGGCGCGACCATCATGAGGTCGGCGAGTTCGTCGACGACCACGAGCAGGTACGGGTAGGGGTGCAGGGTGCGGTTGAGTCCGGGTTTGGCCTGCACCTGTCCGGCGGCCACCGCCTTGTTGAAGTCGTCGATGTGCTTGAAGCCGTAGTCCGACAGGTCGTCGTAGCGCGCGTCCATCTCCTTGACGACCCATTCGAGGGCCTCGGCGGCCTTCTTGGCATCGGTGATGATGGGCGAGATGAGGTGCGGGATGCCCTCGTAGACCGTGAGTTCCACACGCTTGGGGTCGACCAGGATCATGCGCACTTGCTGCGGCGTCGCGCGCATCATGATCGAGGTGATCATGGAGTTGACGAAGGAGGACTTACCGGAGCCGGTCTGGCCGGCGACCAGCATGTGCGGTGTCTTGGCCAGGTTGGTGACGACGTAGCCGCCCTCGACGTCCTTGCCGACGCCGACGACGAGCGGGTGCTGGTTGCGGCGAGCGGCAGCGGATCGCAGGACGTCGCCGAGGGCCACGTTTTCGCGGTCGGCATTGGGGATCTCGATGCCGATGGCGCTCTTGCCGGGGATCGGCGCGAGGATGCGAACGTCGGCGGAGGCCACCGCGTAGGCAATGTTTTTCGACAGGTTGGTGAGCTTATCGACCTTGACGCCGGCTCCGAGGACGACCTCGTAGCGGGTGACTGTCGGGCCGCGCGAGAAACCGGTGACGCGCGCGTCGACGTTAAAGTCCTCGAAGACCTGGGCGAGTGCAGCGACGACCTGGTCGTTGACGGCGGAGCGCGTCATGTGGGGCGGCCCTGAGACGAGCAGGTCCTGTGAGGGCAGCGTGTAGCTGATCGAGTCATCCAGGTTGGGCTGGAAGGCACCATCGGGTTCGTCGGTGATTGGCGGGGGTGTCGGTTCGGGTTCAGGCTCGTGAGCGGGGACCTGGTGGGGTGCCACGACGGGACGCATCTTGGTGATCATCTCGGTGGGTGCGTCCGGCGTGGAGGGACGAGGCCTGGGCTTGGCGGGCACGAAGGACTTGGCCACGGGGACAGCGCCGGACTCCAGGAGCTGGGTCCGTTCAACGGATTCCTTTTCAGCGGCTTGACGGAAGGACTCGTCGCCGTCGTATTCGTCGAGGAAATCATCGTCTCCGGCCGCGAGATTCTTGCGGGACTTGCGGCGCGCCTTCTTTGCGGGGGCCCTATCGCCGGGCGCACCGTCGAAGTCCTTCTCGCTTGTTCCGCTCAGGTGGGCAGAGAGATCGCGCAGGCGCGCCGGAACGTCGGCAACAGCGGTGCGGGTAGCCAGGAGGATGGAGTAGGCCAGCAGCAGGACGAGGAGGGCACCGGCTCCCCACGAGGAAACGAGGAGTATGAGGGGGCGCGCAATGAACCAGCCGATAGCGCCACCGGCCGTGTCGATGCCCGGCTCGGAACCCATGCTGGGGTTACCGCGCGAGATGTGCACAAGTCCGGTGAGGGCCATCGTAATACCGACACCGCCAGCCACGTGGTGGGGCAGCGCGGAGCGGCCCGAGCGCGCGGAGACAAGCTCGCAGGCGAGCGCCACGAGGAGCAGGGGGAGAACGACGGAGAAGATTCCGACGAGTCCCGCCGAAGCGTAGTGGATGGCGTCCCCAGCCTCACCGGAAATCTGGAACCATTCGCGCAGAGCAATGACGATCGCGGCGGCAAGAGCGATAAAGGCCGCGGCGTCGCGCTTGACCTGGGGGTCCGTCGCTTTCCACCCGCGCACCATGCTGGCTCCGGCACGAGCAATGGCCGCGAACAAGCGGGCCAGCAAACCGGGCTGGGTAGGCTGCTGTGGCGGCATAGGCTCGCGCTTGGCGGCCGAACGAGGCTTGCCCGTCTTGGCGCGCGGGCGCGCAGGACCTTTACCAGAGGAAGAGCGTGGAGACGATTGTGCCATGATTGCTCCACGATATCGCCCGCGCTGGCCCCGCTCAGGAGGCGCGCCGCGAGCGCTCAGCGCAGGATATTCGTAACAACACCGGTTTCGAGCACGTTGTCAACCTGCTCACGCGTGGGCACGGGCAGGGCAGACTCGTGAGAGACGGCGAGTGCCGCGCCAGCGTTCGCCATGAGGCATGCGGTCTCCAGGTCGTGGCCCAGGAGGATGCCAGCGCACATCTCTGCGATGTGGGTGTCCCCCACGCCTGCGGTGTCGGCGATGGCCACCTCGAATGCGGGAATCGTGATGATGGGGGCATCCGCGCCGAGCTGGAGTTTGCAGCCTCGGTTGCCCACGCGGCGCACGGTGGCAGCGTCGGGGCGCATGTAGGAACGGATCGTGGAGCCACAACGGGTGCGGTCTAGGATGTCAGCCAGGGCCGAGGCCTCCCAGTCGTTCATCGTCACCACGTCGGCGCGCGGCAGGATCGTCTCCCATGCCTCGACGGGCACCTGCACGACCGCGGGCGACACGGAGACGACGAGGGTAACGAAGGGAGGTAGGGCCGCAGCCCATTCGCTGAGTTCGACTGCCGCGTGCGCGTTCGTCATGTCTGAGGCCGCCACGTGTACGACGTCCCCCTCGCGCAGCTCAATACGGTCGAGGGTGGTACGCGAGGGTTCGGACTCGACTCCCGCGGTGACGACCGAGCACATCGTTCCGCCCTTATCGATCAGCTGGATAACGACGCCAATATCGCCGACCAGCTCGGGGGTCAGGACTTCCACTCCCGCCTCCACCAGCTGCTGACGTACCTGGAAGGAGTTCGGGCCGGTGCCCAGTGGCGAGGCCGCTGCCGCTGGGACGCCCATGGCGGCTGCGGCGCACAGGGTCGTGAACCCACCGCCGGGCCGAGAGCTCGCGGCATCGGCGTGCACCGATCCCCCGCGCTCGGGTATGTAGGCGATGTGCATTGGCAAGACCAGAGCAACCGAGTGCGTCGAAATGAAGCGACCCGCCACGGACTTTCCTTCCCCTGTGTGCCGCGCTACCACCCGGGCAGCCACGGCCTCGTCACTGAAAACTGCCGAGCTTCTACTGCTCGGTGACCACCGGAACGATCATAGGACGACGACGCAGACGTCGCGCGACCCAGCGACCGATGACGCGGCGCATCGCCTGCTGCAGGACGTAGGGGTCCTGGCCGCCGGGCGCAGCCGCGTCCTTGAGGGCCTTGGTGACGTCGGGCAGGATCTCCTCAAAGACCGAGTCATCCTCAGCCATGCCGATCGCGCGGATCTCGGGACCCGCGAGGACCATACCCGAATCATGCTCGACGACAGCGAAGATCGAAATGAAGCCCTCCGACCCCAGGGTACGGCGGGTTTCCAGCTCGTCCTCGGAGATTTCGCCGATGGAGCGACCGTCCACGTACACGTACTCGCAGGGCACGATGCCCGACACGCGCGCGACGCCATCCTTGAGGTCGACCGTCACGCCGTCCTCAGCCAGGACCACGTGCTGCGGGTCGATGCCAGTCTTGACGGCCAACTGGCCGTTGCCCACCAGGTGGCGGACCTCGCCGTGGATGGGCATGACGTTCTTGGGCTGGACGATGTTGTAGCAGTAGATGAGTTCACCGGCGCTCGCGTGGCCCGACACGTGCACCTTCGCGTTCTCCTTCGACACGACGCGTGCACCCAGGCGAGTCAGGTCGTTGATAACGCGGTACACGGAGTTCTCATTGCCCGGGATCAGCGAGGATGCCAGCACGACCATGTCGCCCGGCTCAATCGTCACCGTGCGGTGCGACCCTACCGACATGCGCGACAGGGCGGCCATCGGCTCGCCCTGGGAGCCGGTCGCCATGTAGACGCGCTGGGAGGGCGGCAGTTCACCGATACCCTTGAGGTCCACGACGATGCCCTCGGGGATCGTCAGGTATCCTTTCTCCTCGGCGATGCGCATATTGCGCTCCATGGAGCGGCCCACGAACGCGACGCGACGCCCATGGTGAGCAGCGGCATTAATGACCTGCTGGACGCGGTGCACGTGCGAGGCGAAGGAGGCGACGACGATCTGGCCGGATGCCTCACCGAAGACCTGGTCGAGGACCGGGCCAATCTCGCGTTCGGGCGTGATAAAGCCCGGGACCAGGGCGTTCGTGGAGTCCACCATGAACAGGTCGACGCCTTCCTCACCCATGCGGGCGAAGGCGCGCAGGTCGGTCAGGCGCCGGTCCAGCGGCAGCTGATCCATCTTGAAGTCACCCGTAATCAGGACGTTGCCCGCACCCGTGCGCACGAAGACCGCGAGCGCGTCGGGAATCGAGTGGGTGACGGAGACGAATTCGAGGTCGAAGGGGCCGACGCTGAGGCGGTCGCCCTCGGCGACGACGGTGAAGCCCGGGTCGGGCAGGCGGTGTTCGCGCAGCTTGGGGGCAACGAAGGCCAGGGTCAGGTCGGAGCCGTAGATCGGGATATCGTCGCGCAGTTTAAGCAGATAGGGCACGGCACCGATGTGGTCCTCGTGGCCGTGGGTGAGGACCATGCCCACGACGTCGTCCATGCGGTCCTCGATCCAGGAGAAATCGGGGAGGATGAGGTCGACGCCGGGCTGGCTTTCCTCGGGGAAGAGGACGCCGCAGTCCACGACCAGGAGCTTGCCCCGGTACTCGAGGACGTTCATGTTACGGCCGACCTCGCCAAGACCTCCCAGCGGGATCACTCGCAGTGCGCCCTCTTCCAGGGGCGCGGGTTCGCTGAGATTCTCGTACAAAGACTTCATGGTGCCAGTCTGCCACGTCAGAGAGCTTTTCCCCGCATCGGGGGATCCATGAGGCGGGTCGGCCCCCTCACACTTGGGAGTGGAGGGGGCCGTGTTCCGTCTCATCGACGAGGCCGTGGCTAGGCCCCGCCACATGGGTGTCGGGTGAGTAG
>NZ_CAJPJE010000061.1:0-11130 GCF_905369875.1 Actinomyces sp. ICM47 | reverse complement strand
CGAGCACACGCTGTACGCAGCGCGCGACCCGCACGGCTACCGCCCGCTCGTGCTCGGTCGCCTGGCCTCCGGCTGGGTTGTCGCCTCCGAGACAGCTGCCCTGGACCTGTGCGGCGCGACCTTCGTGCGCGAGGTCGAGCCCGGCGAGCTCATCTCCATCGACGCCTCGGGCGTGCACTCGCGACGCTTCGCCGTGCGCCGCTCCAACACCTGCGTCTTCGAGTACGTGTACCTGGCCCGCCCCGACACGACGATCGGCGGGCGCCGGATCGTGGCTGCACGCCACGAGATGGGTGCCGCGCTGGCGCGCGAAAACCCCATCGAGGCGGACCTGGTGATCCCCACGCCCGACTCGGGCACGCCCGCCGCGATCGGCTACGCGCAGGAGTCCGGCATCCCCTTCGCCCAGGGCCTCGTGAAGAACGCATACGTGGGCCGCACCTTCATCCAGCCCACGCAGTCCCTGCGCCAGCTGGGCATCCGCCTCAAGCTCAACCCCCTGCGCGAGGTCATCGAGGGCAAGCGCCTGGTCGTCATCGACGACTCGATCGTTCGCGGCAACACGCAGCGCGCGCTCGTCAAGATGCTGCGCGAGGCCGGGGCCGCCGAGGTGCACATCCGCATCTCGTCCCCGCCGGTTGCGTGGCCGTGCTTCTTCGGTATCGATTTCCCGACGCGCGCCGAGCTCATCGCCTCGTCCATGAGCGTCGAGCAGGTCCGCGAACACCTGGGCGCCGACTCCCTGGCCTACCTGTCGATCGACGGGATGGTCGCGGCCACCGGACAGGGCAACTCCCTGTGCCTGGGCTGCTTCACCGGCGAATACCCCGAGACGATCCCCGCCGGGACGCCCGTGCCCGGAACCCCCGAAGCCACCCCCTGCTAACCTCCACGCCCGCGACGCAACCCCTGCGCCGCGGGCGTCGTTCTCAACCCGACCACCCAGACACGGCCTCGTCGAGCGCCATCCGCGAAAGGCACCACCCATGACCGACACCCCCCTTGACTACGCGACCGCTGGCGTCGACACGGCGGCGGGAGACCGTGCCGTCGAGCTGATGAAGAGCGCCGTCGCCGCCACCCACGACTCCACCGTGCTCGGCGCGACCGGCGGATTCGCCGGCATGGTCGACGCGTCGGCGCTGCTGGGCATGGAGAAGCCGCTCCTGGCGACCTCCACGGACGGCGTGGGCACGAAGATCGCGATTGCGCAGGTCATGGATGTGCACGACACGATCGGCCAGGACCTGGTCGGCATGGTCGTCGATGACATCGTCGTGATCGGCGCGCGCCCGGTCCTCATGACCGACTATATCGCCTGCGGGCACGTGGTCCCCGAGCGCATCGCCTCCATCGTCACCGGCATCGCGCGGGCCTGTGAGGCCACGGGCACGCCCCTCATCGGCGGCGAGACCGCGGAGCACCCGGGCGTCATGGAACCCGACGACTACGATATCGCGGGTGCGGCGACCGGCGTCGTGGACGCCTCGAAGCTGCTGGGTCCCGAGCGCGTGAGCGATGGGGATGCCGTTATCGCGATGGCCTCCTCGGGCCTGCACTCCAACGGCTACTCGCTGGTGCGCTCAGTCGTCTCCCGCGTCGGCGCGTCGCTGGAGTCCCACGTAGCCGAGTTTGGCCGCACCCTCGGCGAGGAACTCCTCGAACCCACCCGCCTGTACACTCGCCTGTGCCTTGACCTGGTCGAGCGTTTCGGGGTCGGCGGTATCCACGCCTACTCGCACGTGACCGGCGGCGGCCTGGCCGCGAACCTGTCGCGCGTCCTGCCCCAGGGTGCCATCGCCACCGTCGACCGCGCCACGTGGACCGTGCCCGCTGTTTTCGACTGGGTGCGCCGCGGCGGCGACGTCACCTGGGTCGGCATGGAGGACTCCCTGAACCTGGGCGTCGGCATGGTCGCCGTCGTCTCCGCGTCCGTGGCCTCCGAGGTCCTGGCCGCGATCAACGAGGCCGGGGTGGCCGCATGGGTCCTGGGCTCCGTTACGTCGGCCGGTGCTGACGGTACGGTGGCTGGCTTCGGGTTGGTCTCGGAACTGAGCGCGGACTCCTCCGGCGTGCGCCTCATCTCCGGCACGAAGGGTGTCCAGGCGGGTGCCGTGCTGCTGCACGGCGAGTACCGCCTCGGCTGATTCTTCTGCGTCTCTGAGCACGAGCGTGCGGGGCTGGGGCCGGGTATCCTCGGCCCCGCTGCGCTTGGGGATGGACGAGGCATCGGCGCGGCCAGACGGGAGGCTTCGGCGGGTGCGCATCACAGCCGTGTGCGCGGTGCGCTGATGCGCGCGGGCGCAGACCTGTGGCCTGTTGGCGGGCTTCGGGTACGCCAAAACGGCGGACCGGGGCCGGTCCGCCGAATGGCTCAGCCGTTACTTGGTGGAGGAACCACCCGTCCAGAAGGACTCATCGAGCTGCTTCGGATCGATGTCGTCGTCCTCTGCCGGAATATCCGCGAAGTCGGCGTATTTCGAGTAGAGGTCGTCGTCGATTGCATCGTCCTCTTCAGGCTCGTCCACGGCACTGTTCGTCGTGTACGAGTCCTCATCCGCCAGCTCTCGCTGAAGTGCGTGTAGGTCGGTGTCGGGGCTGAAGTACTTCAGCTTCCGAGCGACTTTCATCTGCTTAGCCTTTTGACGGCCGCGCCCCATGGCGTCGACCCCCTCCGCGTCGTTCGGGTCCGCATCAAGCGGTTCCCTGGGTGTTCAAAATGTTTCGTGGGACCATCATAGCTAATGGAACGGCTTGACCTCACCTTGGATCGGTTTTTGCGCGCAGAGCGGATTGACTCGAAGGGGGTGAATCCCCGACAACACGCCGAAAACATGTGCGACGCGCAGCGTCATGTGAACGGTATTACGGATTGATCTGTAAGGTCGCAGATGCGCAATCCCCTCGCACGAGCGGGATGCCCGGGCGAGGGGAGCACACGGAAAGGCGGACGAGTCAGGCGTCCACGGCCTCGTCGGCCTTCGCGAGCGCGGCGAGAGTCTGCTTGGCGGCCTCGCGGCCGATGCGGCGAGCCTGACGGCGTGCGCGGCGCGGCTTACGCGTGGCCAGCAGGACGAGGACACCGATGGCACCCACCGTGGACAGGGCGACGACGGCGACCTTCTTGATGGCCTCCGTGTTGCCGCCGATGGCGTCCTGCAGGGTCAGGGACGCGGTCTCCTTGAAGGACTCGAAGCGCACGGTGGCTTCCTCCTTCACCTCCTGGGCGATGGTGGCGGGCTGCACGCGCGCGTAGAGCTGATCGATCGTGGCGGCCAGCTCGGCGCGCTGACGCTCGAGGTCGGCCTCGATCTGAGCTTCGGTGCGCGGGCCAGAAGGCTGAGCGGCGCGCTCTCCGACGGTCACGGTGCGCGGGTCAACGGAGTTGCTCACTTGCCCAGTCCCTTCTCGATAGCTTCCTTGGTAGCGGCCACCGATGCCGCCGGATCCGGACGGTGCTTCTGCGCGCTCTGGAGGGCGTTCTTACCCGCTAGAGCCAGGGTCGCTACGATGACCAGCAGGATTACGACGACAATCAGCGACGCTGCCCACGCCGGAACCACGAGGGCCAGGAGGACCTCGACCGTGTGGAGAGTCCAACCCAGTAGGAAAAGCGCGAAAACGGCGGCCGTGATGAGCAGGCCCGCACCCTTACCACTCTTGGCGGCGAAAGCGCGCGCCTTCGTCTTATTGAGCTCGATCTCGTCACGCAGAATTCCCGACAGTTGGCTGGTCACCAGCGCGACGAGGCTGCCAATGCTGGGGCGTGCCTCGGAGGCGGGAGTCGCGTGCTGCGTGGGGGCCTCGGGCGGCGGGTACTGCCCGGGCTGGGGGATAGACTGGGTCATAGGGGCTCCTGCGCGTGCGGGGTAACGAGGCGACGGCTCGCCTGATAAGCCTAGTCTCTCATGAAGAGAGGCGGCCCGCAGTGACCCGTACACTACTCCTCGCGTTACTCCTTCGGTGCGATGGGACCCGGCAGATCCGACAGGATCTTGCGGGCGCGCACGACCAGCTCGGAGACCTCATTCTCGGTCTGTGCTGGGTCCTCAGAATCGACCGCGGGGATGTCGCGGAGTGGCGCGTTGTCGGCTGAACCAGCGTTCGTTTCAATCGGCGCAATGAGTACCGTCTCGTCCACAGGGGCCTCGTCAAAAGACGAGTCCTGAGCGTTCGTCGCCGCGCCAATCGAGCGGCGGACGGGAACCGATGAGGGAACGGAACCGGAGGTGCCAGCCACGACCTCGTCAAAGGGGGAGGGGAGCGATGCGCGGAGGGTGTTCTGATCCTCGGGGTTGGCCTCCAGGGACGTCGCGATGATCACGGGCGTGGGGTTCGGCGCGTCGAGCGACACTCGACTGTTCGTGAGCAGAATCGCACGGTCCGTCGAGGCGGCTAGCTCCGGGGACGGCGTTGAGACGACGACCGCGCAAC
This sequence comes from Actinomyces sp. ICM47, assembly GCF_905369875.1. NCBI lineage: Bacteria > Bacillati > Actinomycetota > Actinomycetes > Actinomycetales > Actinomycetaceae > Actinomyces > Actinomyces sp. ICM47. The sequence continues at coordinate 6,696 of NZ_CAJPJE010000061.1, read as the reverse complement.
CCGCTTTGGTCAGCGACCTCAGGAGCGGCTCGAACTCGGCGCGCGCCTCATCGGGCAGGGAAATCGGATCCTCAATGAGGAACACCTCCGCACCGGACACGATCGCGCGAGCGATCAGCGCCTTGAAACGCTCCCACGGCGTCAGCTCCGAGGGATACTGATTAACGCTCTGCGCCAGACCCGTCACCTGGAGCGCCCCCACCAGGTTATCCCAGTCCGCGATCGAACCCGTCGCCGACAGGGGTTCGAGGATGTTCTGGCGGATCGTCAGCGTCTCATCCAGCGGAGAATCCATGCGGATCAGCGCCACCGAGCCGATGCGGCCCGCCAGGCGCGCCACCCACGAACGCGACGGCGCAGCGACAATGCGGCCAGCCTGCGGCTCTTCGAGGCCCGCAAGGATCAGGAACAGGGCGCGAGCGCGGCGGCCCGTCGGATCCAGGATCGCGCTCAGCGTGCGCGCGCGGAAACCCATGTCCACGTTCGCCAGGAGGACCGCGCCCGTCGCGTGATCCGTGTAGGTCAGGCCCAGGCCGGCAACCAGGACCTTGCCTCCGCCGCCCTTCGCCGCAAACGAGCGGCGTGAACGGTACCACGGGCGTGGCTCAGTCGCGGGCACGTGCGCAGGCCCCCCACTACCCTCCGCAGCAACCGGCTCCTCGCCGGACGCAGAGTAAGGTCATGGTCGCGCCGGTGCCTGCGCACCGCTCTGGGGGCTGTGCGCGTACGGGGGGATCTGGGACTGCTGAGCGTCAGTCAGGAAGGCCTCGTCCTGCGCGCCCATCGTCGACGAGGCCGTGGCCCCCTCGACGGCAGCGTCGACCGCAGCAGCGGCGGTCGGCTCCGAGACGGCCTGCCTGGCGGCAGCCGTCAAGTCAGCCACGTCCTGGCCATCCGTACCCTGCAGGTTTTTACGCGAGTCGTTCGACATGCCCCTATTGTTTCAGGATCGTGTCGTTTGTGCCGTAATGGCGCGCGGGAGCTAGGGGAGTGGAGCTGGTGATGTTGCTCGAAACTTACTCGCAATGTGGCTTGCGTCGCGTGTTGTGTGGTGATACGCTGTAAGCGATTGATTCTCAGTAAGGGTCGACTCGTTAGCGGCCCCGAATGCTCCACCGGGCGTTTCCTCGCGAAACGCCCGGTATTTTGTGAAATGAGCGCAAATGCGTGTGGGATGTGACACTATGTATCCATGATTGATTCCTCAGCAAATGTCCAGGGTGTTCGCTACCGGGTCGGCATCGACGTCGGCCTCAAGTCTATTGGTTTTTGCGCGGTCGAGGTCGACCAGCATGACCAGCCAATTCAGCTGCTGAATTCGATCGTGTTCATCCACGACGCCGGCGTCGACCCGAACGAGAACAAGGCAGCTAAGAGTCGAAAGCTCACCGCCGGTGTCGCCCGCCGGACGCGTCGCCTCTACCGCACGCGGCACCAGCGCCTCGTCAATCTTGATCGTGTTCTGTCCAAGGAATTCGGTTGGCCTCTACCCGATCTCGTTTCTTTCAAGGATCCTCGAGAGCCGTGGCACGTACGTGCCCGTTTGCTGGATGGGTATATCCCAGATGAGGGTAAGCGCAAGGAAGCGCTCTCGATCACGTTGCGTCATATCGCCCGTCACCGAGGCTGGCGGAATCCCTACGCGAAGGTGGAGACGCTGCTGCAGCCCTCCGAGCCGAGCGACTTCCTCAAGGGGCTTAACGATCGTATTAGTGAGAAGCTGGGGAGGGCTTTCCCGGCTGATGCGACTCCCGGGCAGCTGGTGGACGCCTACCTGGCGCATCCCGACTACGTGGGCCGTGCCGGTACTCCGAAGCTCAGAGGCCCCCAGGGGATCCTGGCTGGCAAACTTCACCAGAGCGATAATGCGCAGGAGATTCGTCGGATCTGCGATGTTCAAAGGATCGAACCCGCGGAACGTGATCGTCTGATTCGCGTTGTGTTCGAGGCAAAGTCTCCGAAGGGAAGCGCCAAGGAACGCGGCCTCGTCGGCTACGACGAACTGCCGGGACAGGGCAGGCACGTGCGCGCCGAGAAGGCGCATCCCGCATTCCAGCTGTTCCGCATGGTGAGTGTGCTGGCGAACCTGCGCATTCGTGAGGGACGCGAGGAACGTCCCTTGACTCCCGACGAACTCCAGCGACTCGTTGACTTCATCGATCAAGTTAGCCTCAAACAGGAGGTTACGTGGCAGGACCTGGCGGATTACCTTGGGATTGAGCGATCAGACTTGCGCGGCACCGCGAAGGCAGCTTTCGATGGGTCGCCTGTCCTACGTAATCCTCCAACGGATGTCACCACCGAGAAGATCATGGCCTGCAAGGTCAAGTGGCTGAAGGAGTGGTGGAAAGAAGCGGACGACGAACAGCGCGGCTACTTCGTGGACGCCTTCTCAAACTCCGGTGGTTCCGAGGATGGAACTGACGTCAACGACGAGGTCACGGAGCTGCTTGAACAGGCGACCGAGGAGGATCAACTCGAGTTCGAGAAGATCTCCCTGCCCCAGGGGCGTGCCGCGTATTCCTTGGATTCCCTGCGTCGCCTCACCGACAGGATGCTTCGCGACGGTGTTGATCTGCATACGGCTCGGCGCCTGGAGTTCAACGTCAGTGATGACTGGAAGCCCGCCGTGGAGCCGATCGGCGCGCCGACGGGTAACCCGGCCGTCGACCGCGTTCTCAAGCAGGTGAGCCGGTGGCTCCACGCAGCAACGGAGCGGTGGGGAGAGCCGACGGTTATCAACATTGAGCATGCACGCGACGGCCTCGGGTCGGAGAAAGTCGCCCGTGAGCTCATGCGGGACAACGAGAAACGGCGTAAAGCGAATGCTGCCGCCGTTGCTGATATGGCTCAGCAGTTGGGGCTTTCGGGCAAGGTTCATCGTTCTGATCAGATCAGGTACTTTGCGCTGCAGAGGCAGAACTGCCAGTGCTTGTATTGTGGCGCTCCGATCACGTATGCGACCGCGGAAATGGACCACATTGTTCCGCGTGCGGACGGTTCATCGACAAACGACCGCTCGAACCTGGCTGCTGTGTGCCGTACCTGCAACCACATGAAGGGCAAGATTCCCTTTGCCGTGTGGGCATCGTCAGACAAAGCGAATCAGGGAGTGTCCCTGACGGGTGCGCTCGAGCGCGTCAATATGTGGCAGCGTGACAACGGCGTGTCCCCTAAGCAGCTCAAGCAGCTGCAGCGCGAAGTCTGTGCGCGCCTCAAGTCAAAGAAGCCGGACCAGGAGTTCGACGGCCGTTCCATGGAATCCGTCGCCTGGATGGCTGTCGAGCTGCGCACTCGCATTGAGGGCTTCTATCGTTCTCGAAACGAAGAGTTCGTGCCTTCCGTGGGGGTCTACCGAGGACAGTTGACAGCGGAGGCCAGGAAGGCCTCGGGCTTCGAGAACCGAGTCAACCTGATCGGTGGCCGAGGCAAGACCCGATTCGATCGGCGTCACCATGCGATGGATGCGCTCGTCATCGCGCTTATGAACCCGTCGGTGTCGCGGACGCTGGCGCTGCGACTCAACATGCGCGATGCGCAGCGCCTGACGGGCGTTGAGGAGACCTGGAAGAACTTCTATGGGAAACCGGGTGAAGCCTCGCAGCGCTTTGAGTCGTGGCGCGAGTCGATGCTCAGCGGTGTTGAGCTTTTCAACATCGCGCTGAGCGATAATGCGATCCCCTTCGTTGAAAATATCCGCTTGCGCGTTGGTTCGAGTGTCATTCATGACGCGACCGTGCGCTCGTTCTGCCCGCCGAAGACCCCGGACGGGAAGCAGATCATCACAAAGGGATACGGTGAGCAGCACTCGCTCGGTTCTGCCATGCCCGTCGAACTGATTGATCGTGCTGAGACTCCGGCCCTGTGGACCGCGCTCACCCGGTGCTCCGACTTCGATCCGAAGAAGGGGCTGCCCGAGAACCCGCAGCGCACGATCTCAGTGAATGGAACCCGCGTGGGGCCCACGGAGCTGGTGAACTTCTTCGGTTCCTCTGCCGCTTGTCTGAAGGTCCGCGGCGGATACGTGGAGCTCGGGAGTTCCATTCACCACGCGAGGATCTACCGGATTGACGGAAAGAAAACCACATACGCGATGGTGCGCGTCTTCCAAGTAGATCTGCTGCGCCTCAAGGATCGGGATCTTTTCACGACGCCGCTCAAGCCGTCGACCATCTCGATGCGAACCGCGGAACCTAAGATTCGCAAGGCACTGGCCGACGGGACGGCAACGCAGATCGGCTGGCTGGTTGAAGGCGACGAGCTGCGGCTCGAGAGTGACAAGTACACTGGCGGTTTTGTTGGTGCTGTACTCGCTAGTTATCCACAGGTGACAAGCTGGAGAGTTGCGGGGTTCCCCGATCCTGCAAAGCTGCGCCTCCGTCCATATCTACTGGCGGGAGAGGGCCTGGATGGGGAAGCCTCAAAGGCGATGAAAGATCTTCTCGAAGGGCAAGGGTGGAGACCATCCGTCAACGTAGTTTTCTCTCCGGGGTCTGCCGTTCTTGTCCGAAGGAACTGCCTTGGACAAGAACGCCGAAACTCTGGGGGCGCTCTTCCGAATTCATCAGAGTTGAGGTGAATCATGGCTGAGCAGTGGCGCGTTGTCGACCTGTCCGCTTTCGAAGGGAACTTGCGAGCGGTGCGAGGTGGCGTGGAAGTATGCACTGAGGAGGGCACATCGACGGTTCTGCCCGTCGCAGAGCTGGCTGTTGTCCTTATCGGCATGAAGGTCAACCTGAGCGCCGCTGTTCTTCACCGTCTGTCTGAGGCAGATGTCGCGGTTCTCTTCTGTGACTGGAAGGGCATCCCAGAGGGCGGCTGCTACTCGTGGTCGGATCACGGACGAGTAGCAGCCCGTCACCGGGCGCAGGCAGAGGTCTCGGTGCCTCGGAAGAAAAACGCGTGGGCACGCTTGGTACGCGCAAAAATCGAGGGCCAGGCATCCGTTCTCGAGAACCTGAAGATTCGAGGCAGCGGCGAGCTTCTTGCGCTCGCGGACCAGGTGCGCTCGGGCGACCCCGGAAACGTTGAGGCTCAGGCCGCTCGTCTCTACTGGTCGCGGACGCTCGGTCGGGGAGTGGGGCGACAGCCGGCGGCCGGTCAGCTAATCGGTGCCAACGCCTGCCTGGACTATGGCTACGCAGTACTTCGTGGGCATCTCATGCGCGCCGTTCTCGCGGCTGGTCTGGCTCCGGCACTCGGTGTGTTCCACCGGGGACGCGGAAACGCGTTCGCGCTGGCCGATGACCTGATCGAGCCTTTCCGGCCTGCAATCGACGAAGTAGCACTACCTCTCCCCGCCACGGCCTCCCCCTCGGATCGAGAGGTCAAGCAGCTTCTGGTCGCGGCTGCGTCGCAGCGTTTTGATGCGGATGGTCATGGGATTCCTGCTGTCGCCGAGGCGCTGGCTCAGTCTTTTGGGCGCTATATCGAAGGGGATATTGATCGCCTTCAGGTGGTGTCGTGGCAGGGGCCATCGCGGGTTGGCGTGGGTGACTGAGATGGCGGATGACGCGATGTGGTGCTTGGTGATGTTTGATCTCCCGGTGGAGACGAAGAAACAGCGTCGTGAGGCGACGCGTTTCCGAAATGATCTGCTGGATTGGGGGTTCTGTATGGTTCAGTTCAGCGTGTACGTGAAGTACTGGCCGACGGGTGGGCAGGACCATGCAACGCTGAGGGCGATCAAGACTCATCTGCCGGAGGGCGGGCAGGTGCGGGTGCTTGCTCTGACGGATCGACAGTGGGCGACGGGACTTCGTTTTGATAACGCGAAGCCCCGGAAGGAGGCTGGAGTACCCGAGCAGCTCATGATTTTCTAACTAAAAACCCCGAGTTTTCGGCTATTTTCTGCCGAAAATTCGGGGTTCCCAGTATATCAAAGGGGATTGGTGATTGATTCCCAGCTCCGTAACGGCGGGTGGGCGTATGTGGCCAGTATATCAAAGGGGATTGGTGATTGATTCCCAGCCTGAGGTGATGGGGACGCCGCTGATGCCCAGTATATCAAAGGGGATTGGTGATTGATTCCCAGCCAAGAGCATGAGCATTGGCTTCGAGCTGCAGTATATCAAAGGGGATTGGTGATTGATTCCCAGCCAGACGGCTTCGACGTCGGGGCGATCGTCAGTATATCAAAGGGGATTGGTGATTGATTCCCAGCCAATGCAGGCTGCCAGCCACGCCACGTCCAGTATATCAAAGGGGATTGGTGATTGATTCCCAGCTGTATTACTACACAGCTGTGGCGAATGACAGTATATCAAAGGGGATTGGTGATTGATTCCCAGCAGCTTTCCGCTCAGGAGCCGATGCGCTTCAGTATATCAAAGGGGATTGGTGATTGATTCCCAGCCAGGGACAAGCCCCCGACAGACCAAAAGCAGTATATCAAAGGGGATTGGTGATTGATTCCCAGCACGGCAAGGTTAGCCTTGAGGATTTCCAGCAGTATATCAAAGGGGATTGGTGATTGATTCCCAGCGAACTCCCAGACCTGCTGATTCATTTCCCAGTATATCAAAGGGGATTGGTGATTGATTCCCAGCTATGAGGCCCGGACCCGATGTGCCCGTCCAGTATATCAAAGGGGATTGGTGATTGATTCCCAGCTGATCGGCGCGGGCTACAAGCCCCAGCTCAGTATATCAAAGGGGATTGGTGATTGATTCCCAGCATGCGGCGCAGCACAACGGG
>NZ_CAJPJE010000060.1:0-11620 GCF_905369875.1 Actinomyces sp. ICM47 | reverse complement strand
CAGTACACGGGCCTGTTCGGCCTCGTGCCCTGCACGTACCGCGTCGTCGACATCGACGACGTCATCACGAACGCGCTGGGCACCTACCTGGGCGTGCGGCTCCTGCCCCTGTTCGCGCGCAACTCGCGCTTCATGGGTGCGTAGAGGTATCAAGAACGAAGCTAGTTAAGCGCGTTGCCCTGGAGCTTGACACGGTGCTAGCGTGCATACACAACTTGCTGGTTGTGTCTGTTGATCATGCAGTCAGGTTTTCAAGCTCTTCACAGTTGCGTGCGGGTGGAGGCGTCTAGGCCTCCTGCGATGAGGAGCATTCGGAGTTGGTAGTTGGCGGGGTTGCGGTAGTCTCTGGCGGTGCGTCTGCCTAGTTCGACGATTCCGTTGATGGCTTCGGTGGGGCCGTTGCTGGCTCCGGCTGTGTCGAAGTAGGCCAAGAAGGCGTCCTTCCACTTGCGTAGGGTTCGGCCCAGCCGAGCGATTTTGGGGATGGGACACGTTGGTAGGCTCTCGATGAGCCGGGCGGCCAGGCGTCGGTCTTGGGCGGGTGTGGCTTGATGGAAGACGTATCGGACTTGCTGGACGCGGCGGCGCACCTCACCTCGAGCGTCGCCAGCGAGCTTAACGATATGGAAGGCATCGAGCACGCTGGTGGCATCTTGGAGTTGATTGTCGATGGCGTTCTTGCTGTCCCTGGAAGGGATCCAGCGTCGCGATTCGCACCCCCGCACGGAAGTCTTCTCCACGCTCGGCCAACCAGTTCTCATGCGCGGTGCCAGACCTTCCCGGGACCAGATCCAGCAAGCGGGCCGTGGGATGATCCTCCCCGCGTGTCAGGTCCACGATGCCGGTGAGCTCACGTGGGCCCCGGCGGCGTCGGTCCTGGTGATGCCACACACCTCTCATCGACCCCCAGCACCCGCACCCCCGCAAAACGGGCAGGGTCATCAGATGCGGCTTGCAGGCACGGCTTGATATGGGACCACACGGTATTCCACGTGGTTGCGAGTTGTCCGGCCAGGCCAGCGATAGTAGCTCCCTGCGAAACGCAGTTGTCGGATCGCCCAGCGGATCGCCCGGGCGCCCAAACGCGCCCTGGGGGCACACACCGAGTGGTTCTGCTCAGTGAAGGTCGCGATCTGGCAGGTGTGTTCGCGGCATATCCATCGGCGTTTGTGCCATCGGATCCGCGCCGGGACCCCGGCCCAGGGCGCGTCGATCACCTCCACCACCACGCGACCGTGGCCTTGTGCGATCACCCCACAACCAGGGCAGCCAGCAAGGCAATCACAGGACTCTATGTCGAGCACCAGAGCCTGTAAGGTGCGAGCCACGCTCATCAGATGGAAGCCCTCCAAACCGACGAGCAGATCACACCGATCACAACGATCAAGCGACGCAGAGCAGCAGCAGGTAGGGTGAGACACCGCCCGAGGTCCCTTGACGACAGCAGTGGTAGAAGTCCGCTCATCATCAAGGACCTCGACCTCTACACGCAACCCCCGACCAACAACCGGTCACCCACACTCAACTCGGAAGAGCCTGTAAAATTGCTCCATGGGAAACTTCCATCTTGATTTCGACGAGAGTCTGAGCGGGCTACTTGATGATGGCGTCGAAGGTACACCGTTTGTTGGTGCGACGATAAGGATTGACCGTCACAAAGGTCTTGTTGTAGAGATTCCATATCTTCTCGGAACGGATAATCAACAGTTTGAACATGTGCGGCGGTGGTTCACTTCGCGGAAGGCGCCGACGAATATGGAGCTTCTGACTCCTGAGGGCTGTGTCAGTCTGTTTGGTATCACGTGGCTGGAACATCGTGAGTCGTACGGACGCGCAAATGCGTCAATAGGAAGGTTGCAGCCATCGGTTGCAGTTTTTGATTCGCGCGAGGGTAGCTTCGAGGATCCTCATCCTTATGGATGAATTGTATAGTTGGTTTGATGGCTTGAATGATTGGTCTGAGCTAACTGCTGTGAGTGTGAAGCCGTCGGTGGATGAGAGAAATATTCCTTATCAACTTGAGTTCATGTTACGGTCAGAGCCTGGGGTCGAATGGGTTCAAGGTGATGCGAGGATGCGCATTCAGCCAACTTGGTCTGAGAGTCCAGAATCAGATGGGTATCAGCGAAAACACATAATTTCTGATAACGTGTCAATTGTCAGTAGTTTCGATTCTGGTTCAAAGTGCTTTGAAGACCATTATCGCGAGCAGCAGAAGGTTCGTCATTTTATGACGTTCATGTATGGGCGACAGCTGTACTTTCGTCGGCATGCTCTCAGTGATGTTCAATTTTCGTACACCATTGGAGATGGGAAAGATCCAATTAGGCCGCGTGTTGAACTAGTCAGCTCGCGCACATGCGCTGAGTTTATTCGGGATGTCCCGTCTCGTAGTAGGTCAATAGATTTGCTCGCTAGCTTGCAGACTGTTGAGGCAAGCGGGATGAAAACTTGGGGTGAGGCGTATTGTGAGTGGGAGCGTTTTATTCTGCCTAGTGTGAATGTGCTTGGCCGCGAAGGTGTTTTCATGGAGGATGTAATCCTTTCGACCTCGATGAGCATGGAGGCGGCTGGTGAGTTGATTGGTGAGCGTGATGGGGAGGGTTGTTTGAAGGGGAGGGGGAGAAATCTTCCGATTGCATTGTGTGTTTATCGGTGTTTGCATGTTCTTGATCTTGAATTGCCGAGTGTGTTTGGTGGTCTGGCTGGAATGTCGAAAGCTATTGCGAATACATATAATGCAATTAAGCACTCGAGCCGTGGTAAGTTTCCTGATGTGCGAGAGGTTCGTGTGGTCTGTGATGTCAATAAGCTGGTTGTTAGGCTTCTTGCGCTATACATTGCGGAAGTGGATCCGAATCCCAGAATTCGGAGCATTGTCTCAAATAATTTCGATAAAATTGTTGAGAATATGTCGTATTGGTCTTTGAGTGTCGATGGGGATGGTAAGTGGTGTTACGGAGACTGAGTGGTATGGTCTAGGGCATTGGATTTATGGTACCGCTCGTGTTGGTGGGAGGGGTGGGCGCGAGGCCGACGAGAGCATCGGGTGAATAAAAAGGATGGTGGGGGAGTCGTCTTCAGCAGCCCCGTAAATGTGCATTCTCATGCAATGTCCTCGTGTGGTGTCCTTGTGGTGGGAATGGACCTATTCGTAGTTTCGAGGGTCTAGCGAACCCATGAAATGATCTCGGTTCATGGAGGTCGTCCAGAGCCGCGCTTCGGTTTTTATACGTTCCAAACGTTCGCCTGTCGGAGGGGTCGTACCACTTTGCCGCTTCAATCTTTGCGGCCTGTAGTTTGTGTGCTTCATCAAGGGCAGGGGCGAGGTCGGTATCCCGCGAGGCGAGGGTAACGACGTCGTAGCTGCCTGATCGGGCGAGCCTAACGAGTGCGAGGGCGCACATAACGTCAATGCCCTTTTCTCTGCGAGATGATCGGATCGGAATCTTATTTCCCTCCATCCATTCCCAGTTGTACTTGAGTGGGCGCAAAGTTACCGAGACGGCATTGTGATGTCCGTACTCCCATTGTGATTGTTGCTCAAGGTTGCGGCGGTAACCGTCAGGGTCGTCGTCGGGGATTGGGATGCCGCGGAAGACTTCGACTCGTGAAACTTCAACCTCATGTTGGCCATCCTTGTTACGTGCCTTCGCAAGTTGCTTCGCGAACCGAAACGGGTCGATCAGGCTCTCCTCGATAGGGCGGCCGGGCAGAAAGAGTTGGGCGGCTGTGAGGTGAACGTTCTGATAGTCGATGACGACGGCCATACGCACAGTCATTGTGACGCCTCCGGATAGAGTAAACCCCGCCAATCCCTAGGGATGACGGGGAGCTATGACAGGAAGCATAGCAGCTGTGCATGCCGTTATGCAAGACAATGTGCCGTGGATCTGCTGAAGGGTAGCGCGTGGATGCGCACAAGGAGGCCTTCCAGTGGGGCGCTGTCATCCGTCTGCCCGACTTCGTCACGCGCGAGGACTTCGACTGGGCGGTCCGCGAGGCAACAAAGAAAAAGAAGATCGACTGCTCGACAGCCGAATACCTCATGATCGACGAGGGCCTGTGTGTCCAGTGCCTGCACGTCGGCAGCTATGACGCCGAACCCGCCACAGTCGAGGCCATGGATGCCTACGCGCGCGAGCAGGGCTACGTGCTCGACGTGACGGACGAGCGTCGCCATCACGAGATCTACCTGTCGGACGCGCGCAAGGTTGCCCCCGAGAAACTCAAGACGGTTATCCGCCACCCCATCAAGCCGCTTGCGGATAGCTGAGGGATGGGGAACCGACGACGCGGCGCGAGGATCCTGCGCGGGTGGACATGGTGGCGCTCGCCCGGCGACGCGGGTAATGTTGGTCCGATCACAACCTAACCAAAGGAGAATATGATGCTTGTGGTGACGACTCCGACCGTCGAGGGTGCGCCGATTAAGCGTTACATCGGCATGGTGTCCGGCGAGACGATTGCCGGCGTCAACGTGTTCAAGGATTTCGGTGCCAGCCTGTCCAACATGTTCGGCGGCCGCGCCTCCCAGTATGAGGAAGAAATCGGCAACGCGTCGGCGACCGCCGTCAATGAGATGTGTGCACGCGCGCAGTCGATGGGAGCGAACGCGGTTGTCGGCGTGAAGGTCGACTACTTCACCGCAGGGTCTGACAACGGTATGCTTGCCGCGATCGCGACGGGAACGGCCGTCGTTCTCTGAGAGGAAGCCGCCGAGGCGGTGGCAGCCTGACACGTGAACCCGCCGGGTTGGTCACGGGCGACGATGCTCGAGGCCTCCCGGCGGGTCGTCGTCTCTGCGTTCCTGCGCTGTGGCTCGGCGGGGAAGGAGAACGAGCGGGCGATCAGGTGAAAGAGCATGGAAGCATCGCAACTAAGGCGATGCTAAATTAATATAGTGTACCCTATGGATTGGGTGGGGTAAAGCTCTTCACACATAGTGAGAAGAAAGTTGGACAGGTATAGGTCGAAGCTGCTCACGGCCCTACCCTTGACGCTGGGTGTGCTGTCACGATGCGTGCGCCTATGCCTAGTTGTCAACCAAGTGAGCCACTGATGTCCCATCGATCAATCACGGTACTGGCGCTGGTCGTCACCGGCGCTCTCGCCGCGACCACCGTCAGCATGCCGGCGGCCTTTGCGGCCGATGACGAAAACCACGTGCAATCCACCGTCACCCCGAATAGTGACACTCCCGCGCCCGAGGCCACCCAGGCCTCGTCGAATGACGCGCAATCGGGTGCCCCCGCGCCCTCCGACACCACGGACGAGGCCGGGGATGAGAGTGCGAGCATCACCCCGGAACCCGCGGACGACACCCCGACGACGATCATCGTCCAACTGGAGGACGGCAACGTCGGTATTCCCTGGTATAACCGCATCTTCGGACTGTCGACCTCAACGAAGCATGAGACGGTCAAGGACCGCATCGAGACAGCCGTCGAGTCATCCGTGCCCGGTTCGGAGGTCACGGACGTGCTCGACTACACGAAGGCTTTCGACGGTTTCGCGATCCAGGCCCCGGCCTCGTCGCTGGAGACCATCAAGGCCACGCAGGGCGTCAAGGCGGCCTTCATCGAGCGCCACCTCAAGCCGCTGGTCGTCGGGGGCGACACGGGAGCGAACGGCGTTGATGCCGTGAGCCCCGACCTGAAGAACGGCTCCTCCCTGGAGATGACCCGTGCGAACCAGACCTCGCAGAAGGGTGACAAGCAGGTTATTGAGGTCATCGACACGGGCATCGAGTCCACGCACCCGGCATTCTCTGGCCCCATGGATGACGTGCCCGTGCGCCTGTCGCACAAGGACGTCGAGTCCCTGGTCGGCACACTGAGCCACGGCAAGCAGGGTGCCTACCTGAACAAGAAGATTCCCTTCGCCTTCGATTACGCCGACAACGACGCGAACGTGCTGCCCACCTCCACCAAGGATCTCTCCCACGGCACGCATGTTGCCGCGATCGCCGCTGCCAACGCGCCCGACCTGCAGGGCACCGCGCCCAACGCCCAGATCATCGTCGCGAAGGTCGCCGCCGACAAGGACGGCTCGATCCCTGACAGCACCGTGCTGGCCGCCCTCGACGACGCGGTCATCATCAAGCCCGACTCGATCAACCTGTCCCTCGGCGACGACGCGGGCTGGGGCAGTGAGGCCGGGACCGTGTACGCGGAGGTCTACAAGAACCTCGCCGAGGCCGGGGTGAGTGTCAACGCGGCCGCCGGTAACTCGTACTCGAGCGCCTACTCCAACTACTCCGGCAAGGGGCTGCCGTACGCGACCGACCCCGACGAGGGCACGGTCTCGGAACCCGCGTCCTACGGGTCGACCCTGTCGATCGCCTCGGTCAATAACCAGGACGCTCTGCCCTACCTCACCTACGGAGACAAGCAGATCGTCTACCGCAAGTCACGCGGCCTCAAGGACGCCTTCGTGCCCAGCCTGCTCGACATCGACGAAGACACCTACACGGTCATCTACGGCGGCATCGGGGACGCGGCAGCCCTAGAGAAGATGGTGGCCGAACACCCCGGCGACCTCTCGACGACCATCGTCCTGGAGGACCGCGGCGGTTCGGACAGCGCGACTGGCGCGGACATGACGCACGAGGCCAAGGTCAGCGGCCTCACGAAGCTGAGCTCGAAGCCGGCCGCCCTCATCCTCGGCGACTCCCAGGACGCCGACACACCCTACGTGGCGACCATCGAATCCACGCACACGATGCCGACCGTGACCATCACGAAGAAGGAGAAGGACACGCTGATCGAGGCCATCAATGCCGCCGATTCCCACTCCATCTCCATCACGAACCCCCACGCGGGCCTCACACTTGCCTCCACGAACCCCACGATCTCCGACTTCACGTCGTGGGGCGTCACCCCGGACCTGACTCTTAAGCCCGAGGTCGCCGCCCCCGGCGGTAACATCATGTCCGCGGTCCTGGGGGGCGAGTACCGTTCGATGTCCGGCACGTCGATGGCCACCCCGCAGGTGGCAGGCATCACGACGCTCGTGCGCCAGCGCATGAATGAGGACCCGGCCTTCAAGAAGCTCTCTGCCTCCGAGAAGACTGCCCTCGTCTCCAATTTCCTCATGGGAACCGCCCACCCTCTGGTCGACCTCGAGCAGGGAGACGGCACCTACTACTCCCCGCGTCGCGTCGGCGCGGGTCAGGTGGACGCGCTGGCGGCCACGACCTCGTCCGTGTACCCGAGCGTGGTGGGGGCCGCGAATCCGTCGCGTCCCAAGGCTGACCTGGGCGACGGAACCGACGGGTGGACCTTTCAGGTGCAGCTGACCAATGTCTCCGATGACGCTCACACCTACACGCTCGGAGGTCAGGCCCTGTCCGAGGTCGTGGAGGGTGAGCTCTTCACGCAGCACTCGAAGAACTGGGCGGGAGCGGGTATCGATCTGACTTTTTCGGCTGACTCGGTGACCGTTCCGGCTCAGTCCAGCGCGAGCGTGACCGTCACGGTGACCCCTCAGGCGGCCTTCGCCTCGTACGCGAACGCCAACGCCCCCAAGGGCACGTTCATCGACGGTGCCGTCACCTTCACGAGCGCCGACGGGCAGCCGGGCCTCACGGTGCCCTACATGGGCTTCTACGGTTCCTGGGGTGCCCCAAATATCTTCGACGGCAAGTGGTACGACGGCACGACGAGCACCGCGCACGTCTGCTCCTCGACCCTCATGAACCCGGCGACGGACGTGCCCCTGGGCGCGCTCAACCCGCTGGACGGCCAAGACTCCACCGCCGTGCGCGCCGTCGACCCCGCGTACTTCATCATGTCACGCTCGGCCGCGCAGGAAGCGCCGAACAAGATGCTCCCGCGCACGTGCCTGCTGCGCAACACGCCGAAGCTGACCTACACGTACACGAACGAGGCAGGGGAAACCGTGCGCTCCTACACCTTTGAGCGCGCGAAGAAATCACTGTTCAACTACTCCTCGGGCGCGATCCTGCCCGTTGAAAGCCAGGAGGGAAACAACCCGATTTTCGACGGCTTCGACAAAGACGGCAACGAGTTGCCCGACGGCCGCTACACGCTGACCATCGAAGGATCCTCCGTCGCGCCCTCTTCCACGACGCAGCAGGTGACGTGGGAGTTCACGCTGGATACTCAGGCCCCCACGATCTCGAACGTTGCGGTGACCGGCGAGGGGGATGGTCGCGTTGTGTCCTTCGACGTCTCCGATAACTCGCCGCTGGCCGGTATCGCGTTCTCCGAGTCACCCACGTCTCGTCACTACTACGACGAGAAGGAAGCCGTGGGCGCGAACCGTCAGCCCGACGGTACCTACTCCAAGCACTACGAGATCGCCTGGAAGGATCTGGTCGACCGCGCTGATTCCTCTGATCCGGCGACCTCCTACCTGTACGCGTGGGACTGGGGTAAGAACCAGACTCGCCAGCAGCTGCGCTTCCAGACCATCCCGATGACGTCCCTGACCCTCTCGCCCGCCGAGACCACGGTCGTTGCGGATGACAAGGTGATGCTGAACGCCGCCTACGAGCCGGCGAACGCGAACGTCACCGACCTGGTGTGGTCCTCCTCGGACGAGGCCGTGGCCACCGTCAGCGACACCGGCGAGGTCAGCGCGGTGGGCGCGGGTGACGCGACGATCACCGTGACTGACGCTGCCCAACCGACTCTGTCGGCCTCGGCCACCATCCACGTGCGCACGATTGCTGAGGACACGGGTATCGAGATCTTGCAGACCTCCCTGTCCGTGAAGGCGGGCGAGGAGGCCTCGGTGAAGGCGTACCTGGCTCCCTCCCTGGCGGGTGCCGCGGTGACCTGGAGCATTGAACCCGCCAATCTGGCGACCGTTGTGGCTGGCACGGATACGACGAGCGCGACGCTGACGGGCGGCGACCACGCCGGTACTGGCACGCTGAGCGCATCCGTGACCTCGGGCGGCGCGGCCAAGTCCGCGCAGATCCCCGTGACCGTGCGCTCCGCCGACGCCGACGACTTCGAGATCGACGAGAACGGCGTGCTGACCGCCTACAAGGGCAGTGCGACCGACGTTGTCCTCCCCGAGGGCGTCACCGACATCGGCGAGCGTGCCTTCGCGAACTCCTCCGTGGAGAACGTGACGATCCCCGCCGCCGTGCGTAGCATCGGCAACGAGGCGTTCATCTACTCCTCGCTGAAGACAATTACCTTCCAAGACGACGTGGCCGCGCCCTCGCAGCTGACGTCGATTGGCGAGAGAGCCTTCGCGCACGTGTCGCTGGAAACCCTGGCCCTGCCTCGTTCCGTCACGACGATTGGTGCTGAGTTCATCGACTACAACAAGGCTCTAACCTCGCTGTCCTTCGGCGCGAAGGTCTCCGCCGAGTCGATCACCTCGGGCTACGCCGAGACGTCCGCCCTGACCTCGGTCGATGTCGATAGCACGAACCCCAACTACGAGTCCGTGGACGGCGTCCTGTTCTCTAAGGACCACGCGCGTCTGATCATTTACCCGGCGGCGAAGAACCCCGGCGGCTCCTACACGGTCCCGGAGGGCACGACCGAGATCGCCAACAAGGCCTTCGCCGAGGCAGGTATCGTGACCGTCACTCTACCGACCTCGTTGCGCACCATCGGTGACGAGGCCTTCCGCCTCTCCGCCCTCACCGCGCTGACCCTGCCAGAGGGCTTCGACACGGTGGGCACGTGCGCCTTCTGCCTCGCGGCCAGCCTCGATACCATCGACCTGGGCGGCACTGTCACGATTAAGGGCAGTGCCTTCGAGGGAGTGGGAGCCAAGAACGGCGTCAATTTCCGTTCCGACCTGAACAAGCTGACGACTATCGGAGACTTCGGGTTCAGCCGGACGGGCATGAAGGCCGTGACCCTGCCGGATTCGGTGACCACGGTCGGTGAGCAGGCGTTCTCCGACAGCACGGGTATCACCCAGTTCCACCTGGGCGCGGGCGTGACCTCTTTCGGCGAGACCGCTTTGTACAACGACCGCAACATCGCGACCCTGACCGTCGGTGCTGGCAATCAGGTGTTTTCGGCCGATCAGAATGTCCTCTACCGCAAGGGGGCAGACGGCCTGCACCTGATGCTCTCCCCGGCGGCTAATGCGATCACCGACTACGCGGTGCTCGCGGGCACGGTTGAGATCGGTGCGTCGGCGTTCGCCAACAACAAGACGGTGACGCGCGTTGTCCTGCCCGAGGGTGTGACGACCATCGGCGACGAGGCATTCGCCGGCTGTGCGGCTCTGACCGAGCTGGTCATCCCGAATTCGGTCCAGACATCGACGGGCGTCGTGGGCAACTCCCTGGAGATGGTCGAGTACGGCACGAAGGTGCGCTCGATCCGCATGGAGGGCAGCTGGGTGCCGATGCCTCGTCGCATCGTCGTGCGCGGTGGTGAGGACGGTTCCTTCGTCTACGATGGTCGCCCGACGAACGGACGCCGCGAAAGCGCGTTCTTCGGCGAGGGCATGACCTCCGTGTCCTTCGGCGTGGACGTGCCGCGAGTCCTCTTCCTGCCGTCCACGCTCACCCGCCTGGATCTCGAGCAGGACCTGAGCGATGAGAAGAAGGCGGACACGCAGGTGTACGTCGCCGGTGCTGAAGGCTCGGCTGCGTGGAACGTTGCGAAGGCAGCCATGGAGGCTGCGGGCATCGACGTGTCGCAGCTGCATGCCTACACCGCGCCGTCCGTGACGCTGTCCGGCACGGGCATCGCCGAGGCCGGGGCTGGGTACACGCTCACGGGCGCGGCTGGCTCTCCGGTGGACGTCACCGCCTCGGTGACGGGTGGCATCGCTGGTACGTCGCAGGTTCGCGCCGTGCAGGTCGGTGCGGATGGCACCGAGACGCTGGTTCGTGACTGGACCGCAATGACGGATAACGGGGAGCGCGCTCCCGAGGCCTCCGCGACCTTCCCGTGGACCCCGACCAGCAACGACGTCGCCCTGCGTGTTGAGGTGCGCGACGCCTCGTACGTGACGAACAAGGTGCGCCTGGCTATGCCGGGTGCCCCCGAACCGACGCCCGATCCGGCACCCAACCCGGATCCGGCTCCTAACCCGGATCCGGCTCCCGTGGAGGGTGAGTGGGTGAGTGACGGGCGTGGTTGGTGGTATCGCTGGGCCGATGGGTCTTTCCCGAAGGGCACCGTGCTTGTGATTGGCGGATCCGTCTATCGTTTCGATGAGTCTGGTTATATGCGCACCGGTTGGGTTAGGGATCAGGGGTTGTGGTTTTATCACCAGGCGTCGGGTGCTCAGGTTGTGGGTTGGGTGAAGCAAGGTGCGTCGTGGTTCTACCTCGATGAGACCACTGGAGTAATGGCCACCGGCTGGCTGCACCTTGGCTCATCGTGGTTCTACTTGAGTTCCGAAGGTGTTATGACGACTGGTTGGGTCAGGGTTGGCGGATTGTGGTTTTTCCTTAACCCCGATAGTGGTGCGATGGCCACGGGTTGGATGATGATTCGTGGGTCGTGGTATTACTTTGATCCGGCCGATGGTGTGATGGTTACTGGTTGGTTGCGGATTGGTGATTCGTGGTATTTCTTGAAGGAGTCGGGTGTGATGGTGACCGGTTGGGTGTGGATTGGGGGGACGTGGTACTTCTTCTCTGATTCGGGCCAGTGGAGCTGAG
>NZ_CAJPJE010000059.1:0-12018 GCF_905369875.1 Actinomyces sp. ICM47 | reverse complement strand
AAGAAGTCGCGCTTCACGACGAACTCTTCGCCCGCGTTGGGCTGCCCACCCGCTACGAGGACAGCTCTCTGGAGGAACTGACCCACATCATGGCCTCGGACAAGAAGGTGCGCCGCGGCATCCTGCGCTTCGTGCTGCTCGACGGCATCGCAAACCCGAGCACCTTTGCAGTCGAACCCAACGAACTGGTGGCCCCAGCACGCGCCATCGGGATCGACGCATGAGTCTGATCATCTTGATTGGCGTCACCGGCTCAGGCAAAACGACGGTCGGTCGCCTCCTCGCGCAGCGCTATCACCTGCCGCTTCGCGAAACGGACGATGCTGTGGAGGAGCGCCTCGGTGCCTCGATGCGCACGCTTGTCGTGGGCCGTGACCCTCACCTGGCCGTCACCGCACGCGAAGAAGCTGAACGGCTCCTTCGCCTTGACGAGGGTATTGTCACGCTCGGTGCCTCCCAACCGCTCGACTCAGCCACTGCCTCGGCGATCCACGACGCGCGGACCCGGGGTGCCGTTGTCGTCGAACTCTCCGCGGACCTTTCCGCGGTATCACGCCGAGAAAACATGGGGGTCCCACGTTCTGTCGGCCTCGGCGCGCCCCGTGCTGTGCTCACCCAGCTAATGAGGCAGGCTCGTGTCGCCTATGAGGCCGTGGCCGACACAACAGTGGATACGAGCGTCCTCACCCCGCAAGAAGTCGCCGATGAGGTGGCTCGCGCGTGTAAACTGACCCCTGATTACTGATTCCTTTACGAGTGAGGTACCACTGTGGCAACGACCAATGATCTGAAGAATGGCCTCGTTATGGTGATCGACGGCCAGCTCTGGCAGGTTGTCGAATTCCAGCACGTCAAGCCTGGCAAGGGCCCGGCCTTCGTGCGCACCAAGATCAAGAATGTTCTATCCGGCAAGACCGTCGACAAGACCTTCAACGCTGGCCTGAAGATCGAAACCGCGACCGTTGACCGTCGCGACATGACGTACCTGTACCAGGACGGCACCGATTACGTCTTCATGGACCAGTCCACCTACGAGCAGATCAACGTTCCCGCCGAGACCGTGGGCGACGCCCGCAACTTCATGGTGGAGAACCAGGACGTCATCGTCTCCCAGCACGACGGCACTGTGCTCTTCGTCGAGCTGCCCGCGACCGTTGTCCTGACGATCACGCACACGGAACCCGGCCTGCAGGGTGACCGTTCCTCCGCCGGCACCAAGCCCGCGACCCTCGAGACCGGCTACGAGATCCAGGTGCCCCTCTTCATGGAGGAAGGCACCCGCGTCAAGGTTGACACCCGCGACGGCTCGTACTCGGGTCGCGTGACTGAGTAATGTCGAAGCAGCACCGCTTCACCTCGCGCACGAAGGCCCGCAAGCGCGCGGCCGATGTTGTCTACGAGGCCGACCAGCGCGGCATGGGGTCCAACCCCGACGTGCTGCGCGACCTCCTGCGCGAGCGCCGCGTCATCACCGCGGCTCAGACTCCGCTCCCGGAGTTCTCGATCCAGATCATCGCCGGTGTGGCGGATAATCTGCGTCGCATCGACTCGCTGATCTCCGCGCACGCCCGCGTGCCCGGCCTGGATCGCATCGCCGCCGTTGACCTCGCGGTCATGCGCGTGGCGGTGTGGGAGATGCTCGAGAACGACGAGGTGTCGCCGATCATCGTCATCGACGAGGCCATTTCGATCGTGCGTTCCATCTCGACCGATACGTCGCCCTCTTTCGTCAACGCTGTGCTGGACGCGATCCGCAAAGACCTCGAGTCTCCCGCGTGGTCGCGCAGGCAGGGCAGCGAGGGAGAGACATCGGTCGTTGACTCTAATCATGACGAGGCCGTGGCCGAGTCTGCGCATGACGGTGAATCTCTGCCCGTACAGGAAGCTCCGGTGCGCTCACTACCCGCTGGTGCCAAGCCTCTGGATGGTGGCAGCGTCGAAGACGAACTCGATGAGTTGCTCGAAGAATACTGAGCCTGCGCATCGTTCATGATTGTGGCCGCCCTGATTCTCAGGGCGGCCACAATCATGTCTGCCATCAGATACCGATGGCTGCGTTAAGTGCTGCCATGTCGCTGGGGAGCAGAGAGACGGGCGTGGAGGAAAAAAGACAATCTTGAATTCGCCCGGAGGGCGCGAAGACCATATCCCAGTAGATGACCACCTGCCCAGAGACAACGGCTTTCCAGAGGGCGGGCATCTCCTTCATCTTCTCCACGAACTCCGTGTCAGCCAGAAGACGTTGCCCAATCGAGGGAGCCGATCCTGCCGGGACCGCGCGGCCGTCGCCGGCAAAGATGAGTACCCGAGAGGTTCCGCCATGACAGTGCCCGATGTGCAGCTCACCGGGGGTGTAGCCGATCAGGTCCAGGGAGTGTCGTCCCTGCCCGACGCCGCCTACTCCTCCCGCGATGTCGATACCGCGCTGGTCCCACATGGCTTCGAGAGCCGCATGCCCCATATGCTCGGAGTCATCCCGAGCGAGGAGGCGTTCACGGGTGATCTCGTCGGAGTAGTCGGTCGCCCGGACGACGGTTGTCACATCGGCGTTGAAGGACATGAGCTTAGAATCATTCATGCTGACAGGCTATCGCAGGAAGAAGAACTGTCACACACATGTCTCGCAGCATGACAAGCGAGAAAGGGAGGAACGTGTCAACACAGTTGTTCCGATTGAACAGTGCTGCATCATCGTCGTTCGCTCGGTTTTCTGCATGACGTTCCCCGGGCAGCTGGTCGTGTGGGGACGCTTAAGCCTATACCCTCACTGGGTATTGGTATATACCCAGTGAGGGTATAAAGTTTGATGGGTGGGGGTATACCTCAGGGATCTTGCCGTGAGAGAGTGAAAGAACCTTGGGCGGTGAGCATCGCGCGATTGGAGAACAGGGAGTCGTGCCGTGCGTTTGGCCGCTGAACAGGCTCGCGCGTCAGCGCAGCCGTTAGCACATACATATACATTCCGTGCTCACAAGATTATGAAGGCAGCTTCCCTTGCCTTCCGTCATGCAATCAACAACTCGAGGACAGCCACATAGCTATGGACAGAGAGTGGTGCATGAAAATATCAGCGAAGTAATCACGTGCAAGAGAGAAGTAACTGTAAGGCCTGAGGATGTGCGGATGCATAATTATTAGCGAATATATATTCATGTATAAGTATGCAGCAATGACTGGTCAGCTTCTTACTGTTGCGCGTCAGTGATGCCACAGCCTGCCCCTTACAGTAGCAGTTCTAGGAGCCTGTTGCGCTGGGTCTCTACCCTTGGGTGTGAGGCAGGTCTCGGAGCGTGGCAGTCGTCATTCATGGTCTTCGCGTGGTGCTTGTAGGCGACGCAGTATATGTTTCTCCAGGACTGCTCGACAGGAGAGTCATGGTCACAAGCCAGTGTGCAGCCAGCGTAGGAGTCAGTTGGCTACACGCCTGCAGAGCCGTCGCAAGTCCATTGCGGTAAATTGGCGCATCGACCTTCTGTGTGCAATAACGGTGACATCGCCGTGTCACCACTATGAATCATAGACATAATGCAAACGTTTGCATTGAGGGTTTATGCTCGGGGTTTCATCGGAACATGACAAGACGCTCACGCAACGGCTGAGCCTGTATGTAAGAAAAGTGTATACAACTGCCGCCTGTGCATACGGAATGCAAACGCTTGCATTATGTTGTCTTCGACTGTTTGTTCATCCCGTGCTGGCTCGAACAACGAGTTCTGTGTCAACGCTTCGGCGCACGGGAGGGATGTTCCGTCCCTTGGCCCGAGTGATCGCCAGCTCTACTGCGAGTGCCGCAAGACGAGAGGGGGAGGGATCAATTGATGTCAGTGCAAGTGCACGCGAAGAAGCGAGTGCGGAATTATCGCAACCGATGACGAGTATGTCGCGCCCGGGGACCAAGCCATCTTTCAGGAGTGCGAGGATAGCGCCGTGCGCACACTGGTCGTTGTAACAGACCAGGGCATCCACTCCGGTGGGCAGGCCCGCACGAACGGCCAGGAATCCTGCGTCCACGTCGTCTCCGCCGGGCAGTGTCACGTAATCGAGTTCTGTGGAGCGACAAGCGTCGATAAAGGCAGTCTGTCTAGCGCGCGCCGCGGGTCCTGGTGGACCTTCAATGAATGCGAGACGTCGCCGTCCCCGCCCTCGCAGGAGCGTCATCGCCTCGTGCATTCCTGATTCGTGTGCGCTTGTGATCAGGTCGATGTCGTCACGAGGGGCTTGTTGGTCGATCAGGACGGTCGGAACTGTCGAATATCGCTGCGAGATGAGCGAGGAATCAGCGGCTATTACGGATTGCGCGCGCAGCTGTAGAAGGGATTCCCATGCGCGATCAACGTCGCGCGGGTCGTCGACTGATTCAACGACGATCCTAAAGTCCTTCCGCTGCGCCTCGCGGAGGATACCCGAGTGGTAGCGCACGTGCAGCTCCCGACCCAAGGAGCAGATCAGGCCGAGAATTTGGGGACGCGCGGAGGAGAGGAGGGACGCCGCGACGTTCGCGCGGTACCCCAGTTCCTCTGCTACCTTCTCGATTCGCTCGCGGGTCGCAGAGGCCACGCGGGGGGGATCCCTGGAGGGCGCGCGACACCGTCGCGATCGAGGTCCCAGATGCGGTCGCGATATCGTCAAGGGTGACCCGACGACCGGAGTACACGTCGTGACCTTGGGCTGGTGTGTGGTTGTGGCCGTGTCTGATCGCTGGTGTCGGCTCCTCGGAGATCATTTCTCCAGTCTATAGCCCCTCACGTGGCCTTTCACACGTGTGCCTCAGCTACGAGCGACAAACATGGCGCGTAATATTGAAAATATTGAACTGGAACACATCCTTTAATGACCGTCCTGTGAGGCGGGGAAGGAGCAAACAGTGGGTTCACTGCACGCTGATCGCGCATCGCGCGGCAAAGAAGTATTGGGAGCAGACGACGTCGCCCGCTCACTGACACGAATCGCTTACGAGATCATTGAACGCAACGGCGGTAGCGACAACCTTGTCATCGCCGGCATTCCGACGCGCGGAGCCACCCTCGCACGCAGGCTTGTCAACAGGATTCGCGAGGTGTCTGACACCTACGCGGACCTGGCGATCATCGACACCACGATGTTCCGTGACGACCTGGCTAGCCAGCCGCTACGCGCACCTAAGGAAACCCTCATTCCGGCTACGGGCCTCGACGGTAAGACCGTTGTCCTTGTGGATGATGTCCTCTACACGGGCCGCACCATTAAGGCCGCGCTCGATGCACTCACTCGAATCGGTCGTCCTGCGGCCGTTCAGCTCGCCGTCCTCATCGACCGTGGGCACCGTGAGCTGCCGATCCGACCGGACTACGTCGGTAAGAACTTGCCGACCTCGCGGGATGAAACTGTCACCATCCTGCTCGATGAAACCGATGGGCGCGACGGCGTCCTGCTAGGGAAGGGCCTGTAAGCGATGAGCCTCAGCCATCTCATTTCTATCCGTGACTTGACTCGAGAGGAGGCGATCCTGCTCCTCGATACAGCGGAGCAGATGGCGGCCACGCAACACCACAGCGTCAAGAAGCTACCGACTCTCCAGGGCAAGACGGTTGTGAACCTCTTCTTCGAGGACTCGACTCGCACGCGCATTTCCTTCGAGACCGCGGCCAAGCGCCTAAGCGCGGACGTCATCAACTTCCAGTCGCGCGGCTCCTCAGTCTCTAAGGGTGAATCCCTCAAGGACACTGCCCTGACGCTGCAGGCCATGGGGGCTGACGCGGTCATCGTGCGTCACTCATCCTCGGGTGCGGCTCACCGCCTGGCTCACGCCGGGTGGATGAATCTCCCGGTCCTCAACGCGGGTGACGGCACCCACCAGCATCCGACTCAGGCGCTCCTGGACGCCATGACGCTGCGCCGCCATTTCGGTGCTTCCGACCAGGCAGGCCGCATCCCCGAACCCGGCACCGGCCTCGACGGCGCCCACGTCGTCATTGTCGGCGACGTTCTCCACGCGCGCGTCGCCCGTTCCAACGTTGATCTGCTCACCTTACTAGGCGCGCGTGTCACTCTCGTCGCGCCCCCGACGCTGCTGCCCCTGGGCGTCGAGACCTGGAACTGCAAGACCTCGTACAACTTCGACGAGGCCTTGGCGACCCAGCCTGACGCGGTCATGATGCTGCGTGTCCAGCGCGAGCGCATGTCCAGCGCCGGAGGTGGGTTCTTCCCCTCCCCGGGTGCCTACCACTCCGAATATGGCCTCACGCCCGAGCGCTTCGCGAAGCTGCGTCCCGACGCTGTCGTCATGCACCCGGGTCCCATGAACCGCGGCCTTGAGATTTGTGCCGAAGCTGCCGACTCTCCTCAATCTGTCATCGTCGAACAGGTCAGCAATGGCGTGTGCATCCGCATGGCAGCCCTCTATCTGCTTCTCGCATCGGAAGGACACAACAATGACTAAGCAGACCCGGGACATTCTCATCAAGGGGGCGTCCCTGCTGGGTGGGCAACTCACCGACATTGCGTTGTCCGGCGGCGTGATTGTTGCCATTGGGGCGGGCGCAGCCGATTCGGTGCACGACCCGCGCGTCATCGATGCCGAAGGCCTAGTCGCCCTGCCCGGCCTCGTGGATATTCATACCCACCTGCGCCAGCCCGGCGGCGAGGATGCCGAGACCGTCTTCACCGGTACTCGTGCGGCCGCCGTGGGAGGCTACACCGCCGTGCACGCGATGGCGAATACGACACCGACGCAGGATACGGCTGCCATCGTCGACCAGGGGCTGGATCTGGGCGAGGCAGCCGACTGGGTCGAAGTGCGTCCCGTCGGTGCTGTTACCAAGGGGCTGGAAGGCAAGCATCTTGCGGCGCTGGGTTCGATGGCCCGCTCGCGCTCCAAGGTGCGTGTCTTTTCCGACGACGGCAAGTGCGTCTCCGATCCTGTCCTCATGCGTCGCGCCCTCGAGTACGTCAAGGCCTTCGACGGCGTGATCGCCCAGCACAGCCAGGACCCTGCCCTGACCGAGGGCGCGCAGATGAACGAATCGGCTCTGTCCGGCGAGCTTGGCCTGGCCGGCTGGCCGGCGGTCGCCGAGGAGGCGATCATCGCCCGCGACATCCTGCTGGCCAAGCACGTGGGGTCGCGCCTGCACGTGTGCCACCTGTCTACCGCTGGATCAGTCGACATTGTGCGCTGGGGGAAGGCCCAGGGGGTGAACATTACCGCCGAGGTGACCCCGCACCACCTGTTGCTCACCGAGCAGCTGGCCGCCACCTACGATCCGCTCTACAAGGTGAACCCCCCGTTGCGCCGCGCGGAGGACGTCGAGGCAGTGCGCGAGGGCCTCGCGGATGGCACGATCGACGTCGTTGGTACGGACCATGCCCCGCATCCCCTCGAGATGAAGGACTGCGAGTGGCAGGCCGGAGCGTTTGGCATGACGGGTCTGGAGACGGCCCTGCCGATCATCATTGAGACAATGGTGAACACCGGTCGCATGAACTGGGAGGATGTCGCGCGCGTCCTCTCGACGGCCCCTGCCCGCATCGGTCGCGTTGAGACGCAGGGCCAGGGCATCGTCGTCGGTGCTCCCGCCCACATCACGCTCGTGGATGCCTCTGCGCGCGTCACGATTGACCCGGCCAAGCAGTGGACCCGCTCCACGAACTGCCCGTTCCGTGGCATGGAGCTACCCGGCCAGGTGCGCTTCACGATCTATGGCGGCGTCCCGACGGTCGCCGACGCTACCCCGATTGCCAAGGAGGATCGATGACTACGACCGATATCGCCCTGCTTGTCCTGGAGGACGGCACCGTTTTCAAGGGACATGCCTGGGGTGCGCGCGGTCGCACGCTCGGTGAGATCGTGTTCTCGACGGGCATGACTGGCTACCAGGAGACCCTCACCGATCCGTCGTACCACCGCCAGATTGTCGTCATGACGGCCCCACACATCGGGAACACGGGCGTCAACGATGAGGATCCGGAGTCCTCCCGCATCTGGGTGGCCGGCTTCGTCGTGCGTGACGCCGCTCGCCGCGCCTCGAACTGGCGTGCTCGCCGCGAACTGGAAGACGAACTGGTCGCTCAGGATATCGTCGGCATCGCTGACGTGGATACCCGCGCGATCACCCGTCACATCCGCGAGCGCGGCGCTATGCGCGCCGGAATCTTCTCGGGTGACGCGCTGCCCGTCGGTGCGCAGTACCTGGGGGACGAGGCCGTGGCATCCCTCGTGCGCATCGTGTCGGAGTCGCCCGTCATGAGCGGGCAGGCGCTGGCCGCCGAGGTATCGACGGATGAGACTTACGTAGTTGAGCCGCTGGGGGAGTGGGAAGGCAAGGAGCCTCGTTGCCGCGTCGTGGCTGTTGATCTCGGTATCAAGTCGCGCACGCCATTCCACCTGGCTGCGCGTGGAGCACGCGTCTACGTGGTGCCCTCCACCGTTTCCTTTGCGGACATCGAGGCGCTCAAGCCGGACGGCGTCTTCTTCTCCAACGGCCCTGGTGACCCATCGACGGCTGATCGAGAGATTGGTGTGCTGCGCGCCGTCCTGGACGCGGGCATTCCGTACTTCGGCATTTGCTTCGGTCACCAGCTCTTCGGCCGCGCCCTCGGCTATGGCACCTACAAGCTGGACTACGGTCACCGCGGCATCAACCAGCCGGTGAAAGACGTGGCGACGGGCCGTGTGGAGATCACCGCCCACAACCATGGCTTCGCCGTGGACGCCCCCGTGGGGGAGTCCTCGGTTGCCCCCTTCGATTCGGGCCGATACGGACGCGTCGAGGTGTCGCACATCGGTCTGAACGACGGCGTCGTCGAGGGCCTGCGCGCCCTGGACATTCCAGCCTTCTCCGTCCAGTACCACCCTGAGGCAGCAGCGGGTCCGCATGACGGCGAGCTGCTCTTCGACCGCTTCATTTCCCTGATGACTGCAGCTAAGGAGACCCACTGATGCCCCGCAGGAACGATTTGTCGTCCGTCCTCGTCATCGGATCGGGCCCCATTGTCATCGGCCAGGCGTGCGAGTTCGACTACTCGGGAACGCAGGCATGCCGTGTCCTGAAGGAGGAAGGCCTGCGCGTCATCCTCGTCAACTCCAACCCGGCCACCATTATGACCGACCCGGGCATCGCAGACGCCACGTACGTCGAGCCGATCACCCCAGAGGTCGTCGCCTCAATCATCGAGAAGGAGCGCCCCGATGCCCTCCTCCCCACCTTGGGCGGCCAGACGGCCCTCAACACGGCCGTGGCTCTGGCGGAGATGGGCGTGCTTGAGCGATTTGATGTTGAGCTGATTGGGGCCTCGATCGACGCGATCCGAGCGGGTGAGGACCGTGAAGAATTTAAGGAGATCGTCGAACGCTCGGGTGCCGAGGTCGCACGTTCCTTTATCGCTCACACGATGGAAGAGTGCCACGCCGCTGCCGCCGAACTCGGCTACCCCCTCGTTGTTCGTCCCTCCTTCACGATGGGCGGCCTCGGCTCCGGATTCGCGTACACACCCGAGGACCTTGAGCGCATCGCCGGCCAGGGCCTGGCCACCTCCATCACGACCGAGGTGCTCTTGGAGGAGTCGATCCTCGGCTGGAAGGAATACGAACTTGAGCTCATGCGCGACAAGGCGGACAACGTCGTCATCGTATGTTCGATCGAGAATGTCGACCCGGTCGGCGTGCACACGGGTGATTCGATCACGGTTGCTCCGGCTCTGACCCTCACCGACCGCGAAATGCAGCGCCTGCGTGACATCGGCATCGCCGTCATCCGTGCCGTCGGCGTGGATACGGGCGGCTGTAACATCCAGTTTGCGATCCATCCGGAGACGGGCCGCATCATCGTCATCGAGATGAACCCGCGTGTGTCGCGTTCATCGGCGCTGGCATCGAAGGCGACGGGCTTCCCGATCGCGAAGATCGCCGCCAGGTTGGCCACCGGCTACACGCTCGACGAGATTCCGAACGACATCACAGGTTCGACCCCGGCCTCGTTCGAGCCGACGCTCGACTACGTGGTCGTGAAGGTCCCGCGCTTCACGTTCGAGAAGTTCCCAGCCGCTGACCCGACGCTCACCACCTCGATGAAGGCCGTCGGCGAGGCCATGGCGATCGGCCGTTCCTACACGGAGGCCCTCCAGAAGGCGCTGCGCTCGATCGACAAGAGCGGCGTGCAGTTCCACTGGGATGGGCCGGCCCCCACTCCCGAGGAGACCCGCGCGCTCGTCGAGGCCGCATCGGTTGGCACAGAGGGGCGTCTCGTCCAGGTCCAACAGGCGATCCGCGGCGGCGCGACCCTCGAGGAACTCTTCGAGTCGACGAAGATCGACCCGTGGTTCCTCGACCAGATGTTCCTCCTCGACGAGGTCGCAACCCGCATCCGCGAAGCCGAGGCCCTCACCGGTGACGTCCTGGCCGAGGCGAAGCGCCACGGTTTCTCCGACCGCCAGATCGCGGCCATGCGCGGCCTGTCCGAGGACACGGTGCGCGAAGTACGCGGTGCTTTCGGAATCCACCCTGTCTACAAGACGGTCGACACCTGCGCCGCCGAGTTTGCGGCCCGCACGCCATACCATTACTCGACCTACGACCAGGAGAACGAGGTCCGTCCGCGCGAGCGCGAGGCCATCATCATCCTGGGTGCCGGTCCCAACCGCATCGGCCAGGGCATCGAGTTCGACTACTCGTGCGTGCATGCCGCCATGTCGCTGCGCGATCACTACGAGACCATCATGGTCAACTGCAACCCCGAAACGGTATCGACCGACTACGATATCTCGGATCGCCTCTACTTCGAACCCCTCACGCTCGAGGACGTGCTGGAAATTTACCGCGCCGAGTGCGCGGCCGGCCCCGTCAAGGGCATGATCGTCCAGCTCGGTGGTCAGACTCCGCTGTCGCTGGCAGCCGACCTTGAGCGCGCCGGCGTGCCGATCCTGGGCACGAGTCCGCGCGCCATCGACCTGGCGGAAGACCGCGAGGAATTCGGCAAGGTTCTCGAGGCGGCCCACTGCCCGGCACCCGCGCACGACACGGCGCACACGCCCGAGCAGGTCATTGCTGTCGCAGAGAAGGTTGGATACCCGGTCCTCGTTCGTCCGTCCTTCGTGCTGGGCGGGCGCGGCATGGCGATCATCAACGACGAGCCGGCGCTGCGCGAGTATCTTGCGAGCCACGACTCTGAGCTGCTGTTCTCGCGCGGCCCGCTGCTCATCGACCGCTTCCTCGATGCAGCCATCGAGATCGACGTCGACGCCCTGTACGACGGCGAGGAACTCTTCATGGGCGCAATCATGGAGCACATCGAAGAGGCCGGCATCCACTCGGGTGACTCCTCCTGCGTGCTGCCTCCCATGACGCTGTCCGCACGCGAGCTGGAACGAATCACGGCCTCGACCGAGGCAATCGCGCGGGGCGTCGGCGTGCGCGGCCTCATCAACATCCAGTTCGCGCTGCTCTCCGACACCCTCTACGTCATCGAGGCAAACCCACGCGCCTCCCGCACCGTGCCCTTCGCCTCCAAGGCGACCGGCGTGCAGCTCGCCAAAGCAGCCGCCCTCATCCAGGTCGGTGCTTCCATCGCGTCGCTGCGCGAGCAGGGCATGCTGCCCGCCACGGACGCCCGCGAAATCCCCGAGGGTGGGTCCATTGCCGTCAAGGCAGCCGTTCTGCCCTTCAGTCGTTTCCGCACGGATAAGGGCGAGATCGTCGATACGATGCTCGGCCCCGAGATGCGTTCCACCGGTGAAGTTATGGGTATCGACTACGACTTCCCGACGGCCTTCGCCAAGTCTCAGCTGGGTGCGTCCACGGATATGCCCACATCGGGCACGGTGTTCATCTCGATCGCCGACACCGATAAACGAGCAATCGTCCTGCCCGCCGCCCGTATGGCAGAAATGGGCTTCACGATCCTGGCGACCTCTGGTACCGCTTCTGTGCTGCGTCGCAACGGCATCCCGGCGCGCTCGGTGCGCAAGTCCTCGGAGGGACGCGGCGTGGATGGAGAACCCACGGTCGTGGACCTTATCAACGAGGGCCTCATCGACATGGTCGTCAAC
>NZ_CAJPJE010000058.1:0-12466 GCF_905369875.1 Actinomyces sp. ICM47 | reverse complement strand
GCCGTGGACGGTGCGATGAACCGCCTCGAGGCGGCGTTTATCAACCGCGACCGCGCCGACTCCGTGGCGGCTGAGGGTGAGGCTGCGTGGTATGACCGCGTCGCTGATCGTGCGACCACCCTGTACCCGCGTCTGCAGCGCCCGCGCGGTGAGCGTTTCTCGAATCCGACGAGTGGACGCGGTTACAGCTGCGAGGAGGTCGACGATCTGCTTGATCGCATCGCCGCTTACTTCGACGAGGCCGAAGAGTTGACTGCGAACGAGATTCGCACGGCGACGTTCCGGCCTAAGCGCGGCAAGAAGGCGTACGCGGAGGGGCCGGTGGATGCCTACCTGGCTCGCGCGATCGAGATCCTGCTCGCGGTCGACTGATGGAGGCACGCGAGACGACCCTGATGGGTCCTGCCCCCGTTGTTTTGTTGGGCTCGACCGGTTCGATTGGTACTCAGGCGCGAGAGGTCATTGAGGCGCACAGGGGTCGTTTCGATGTGCTGGGTCTGAGTGCGGGCGGCTCGTCGATCACCGAGTTGGCTGCGCAGATCGTGGCCCTGGAACCCGCATACGTGGGTGTGGCGCGGGACGTGCGCGAGGAGTTGGCGGCTGCTGTCGAGTCGATGGGCGGCACGTGCCCCGAGGTGTTTGTGGGTGAGAATGCCTCCGTCGAGGTCGTGTGTGCCTCGGTCGAATTAGCAGCACAGCTGTACCCTTGCGAGACACCGGTGGTCCTCAATGGCATTACGGGTGGTGTCGGTTTGTCCTCGACGCTCGCGGCCCTCGACTGTGGGGCACGCCTGGCGCTGGCGAATAAGGAATCCCTGGTCGTGGGCGGAGCGTTGGTCAAGAACGCGATGCGTTTCCCGGGCCAGATCGTGCCGGTTGATTCGGAGCACTCGGCGATCGCCCAGGCGTTGGCCTCGGGCGTGCACGAGCGTGGTCTGACCTCGCCGCTCGTTTCTGGCCGCTCGGAGGTGGCCGATCTGGTGCTGACAGCCTCGGGCGGTCCTTTCCGCGGGCGCACTCGCGATCAACTGCGTGGGGTGCGTGCGGCGCAGGCGCTCGCACACCCGACCTGGAGCATGGGTCCGGTCGTGACGATTAACTCCTCGACGCTGATTAATAAGGGCCTGGAACTCATCGAGGCACACCTGCTGTTTGATGTGGAGCCGGAGCATATTGTGGCGACGGTTCATCCTCAGTCGATCGTCCATTCGATGGTGACGTGGCGCGACGGGGCGACGACGCTGCAGGCGTCGCCTCCGGACATGCGGCTGCCGATTGCGCTGGGCCTGACGTGGCCCGAGCGCTTGGATGATGTGGAGGCACCTCTCACGTGGGGCAGTCCGTCGCAGTGGACTTTTGAGCCGGTCGATAACGAGACGTTCCCGGCGATTAACTTGGCCCGCTTCGCCGTGGGTGCGTCGGCCACTCACCCTGCGGTGCTCAACGCTGCGAACGAGGTCATGGTGGAGGCCTTCATCGACGGTATCGTGCCGTGGCTGGCGATTGTCGACACGGTGTCGGCTGTCGTTCACGAGCACGAGGGCGTCGCCGACCCGACGCTGGAGGATATTCTGGCCGCGCAGAGTTGGGCCGTTCAGCGCGCACGCGAATATATCGGTGCCGGCCAGTGGAAGGATCAGTGAGCGTGGGTTCGATTACGGGTATCGTCGTCATCACCATCGGTATTTTGGTGTCGGTGGCTCTCCATGAGGTGGGACACATGCTGCCCGCGAAGAAGTTCGGCGTCTTGGTGCCGGATTACGCGGTGGGCTTTGGTCCTGCCCTGTGGAAGAAGAAGATCGGCGATACCACGTACGCTTTGCGCGCGATCCTGCTCGGCGGCTATGTCAAGATCATCGGTATGTATGCTCCGGCTCGCCCGGGCACACGCCTCGTGGGGCGGCGCGGAAAGGTGACGCTCGCGCAGGAGGCCAGGGAGGCCTCGGCCGAGGAGATCCCGCAGGGCCAGGAGCATCGCGCGTTTTACCTGCTGAGCGCACCGAAGAAGATCACGGTCATGCTCTGCGGTCCGCTCATGAACCTGCTGATCTGCTTTGTACTCAGTGCTGTGACCATGGTGGGCATTGGCGCGCCCGCTGCGTCTCGCACGATTGCTTCGGTGTCCGAAACGATCCAGACCTCTGCGGGGGAGATCGCCTCTCCGGCTTACGAGGCCGGGGTTCGTCCCGGGGACACGGTCCTCGCGTGGAACGGAACGCCGATCGAGACCTTTGCACAGTTCCAGCGGGCGGTGGGCGCTACCCCGGAGGGTGAGTCTGCTGTGCTCACGGTCGGACGTGACGGGGCGACCGTGGATCTGACGGTGACCCCGGTGACGGGCGCGCGGGGTGCTCGGTATGTGGGCGTGACGGCCGGGTACGAGTATGTGTCCGCGTCGCTGACGGATGTGCTGGAGGCCGACTGGCAGATGTTTACGGGAACTGCATCCGTTATCGTGCGCCTGCCCCAAGCCGTGTGGCAGGTCGGACGCTCTGTCGTGACCGACGAGCAGCGCGATGCGACCGGCATCGTCTCGGTTGTGGGCGTGGGCCGCATGGCGGGTGAAGTGACGGGAGATTCGGCGGCGTTGGGCCTGCGTGACACTCGCCAGGTAGTGGGCGCGCTGCTCAGTCTGCTGGCCTCATTGAACATGGCGCTCTTCGTCTTCAACCTGATCCCGCTGCCGCCCCTGGATGGCGGACACATCCTGGGCGCGGTGTATGAGGGCGTGCGTCGTCAGGTTGCGAGCCTGCGCGGCAAGGAGGATCCCGGTCCGGCCGACACTGCGCGTCTGGTTCCTCTTACCTGGGTGGTTGGTGGGGTTCTCATCGTGATGAGTTTCATTCTTATCGTCGCCGACATCGTCAAGCCCATTTCGCTTAGCTGATCCCGGTGTGCCCTGCTCCTCGACAAAGAGTGCGTGGAGGCGAGGAAAGCGAGCCTGACCACGTGGGCGGTGCCCGCGTGGGAAGGATGCGCCCGGGTAAGCGATAATGGGCGGGTGAGTGAAATCAATCTTGGTATGCCCTCAGTTGCCACGTCGCCGTTCCCGCGCAAGCCGACGCATCAGCTGATGGTGGGAAACGTTCCCGTGGGCGGCGGGGCACCGGTGTCCGTCCAGTCTATGACGACGACGAAAACGCACAACATCGGTGCGACGCTGCAGCAGATCGCCGAGCTGACGGCTGCAGGCTGCGACATCGTTCGAGTCGCCTGCCCGACGGATAAAGATGCGGAGGCGCTGCCGATCATCGCCCAGCAGTCGCGTATCCCCGTTATCGCCGACATCCACTTCAAGCCGAAGTACGTCTTCCAGGCGATTGAGGCCGGCTGCGGTGCTGTGCGCGTGAACCCGGGTAACATCCGCAAGTTCGACGACCAGGTCAAGGACATCTGCAAGGCTGCCTCCGATCACGGCGTGTCCCTACGTATCGGCGTCAACGCCGGATCGCTGGATCCGCGCCTGCTCAAGAAGTACGGTCGTGCCACGCCCGAGGCGCTGGTTGAATCCGCGATCTGGGAGGCCTCGCTCTTTGAGGAGAACGACTTCCACGACTTTAAGATCTCGGTCAAGCACCACGACGTGCTCACCATGGTCCAGGCATATCGCATGCTCTCCGAGGCGGGCGACTGGCCGTTGCACCTGGGCGTGACCGAGGCCGGCCCTGCTTTCCAGGGCACCATCAAGTCCGTCTCGGCGTTCTCTATCCTGCTGGCCGAAGGCATCGGCGACACGATCCGTGTCTCTCTGTCGGCTCCTCCCGTCGAGGAAGTCAAGGTCGGCACGAAGATGCTGGAGTTCCTGGGCCTGCGTGATCGCACGCTTGAGATCGTGTCCTGCCCGTCGTGCGGTCGAGCCCAGGTGGACGTGTGGACACTGGCGGAGAACGTCACCGAAGGTCTCAAGGAACTGACCGTTCCGCTGCGCGTGGCCGTCATGGGCTGCGTCGTCAATGGCCCCGGTGAAGCCCGTGAGGCAGACCTGGGCGTCGCGTCGGGCAACGGCAAGGGCCAGATTTTCATCCGCGGCAAGGTCGTCGAGACCGTCCCCGAGGACCAGATCGTCGAAACCCTCATCCGCCGCGCGAACGCGTTGGCCGAGGAGATGGGCCTGGAGCCTGGTTCCGGTACCATCGAGGTGAATCCGATTACCGCCCCGGAGGGCAAGCTTCCGGGCAGTGGCTGCTGACAGATAAAGAGGAACCCTATGCGTCTTCGTACCCTTGTCTGCCTGTCCCTCGTGGGCGGCGTGTGTGCACTGGCCGCGACCGGCTTTCCGCGCCGCATTGGTCTGACCGCCTCCCAGGCGGATGTGTCCCTTCCCGGCGACCTACTGCTGCCCGGCGCGAACGTTGTCGTGGATCGCGGTATCGCCATTGACGCTCCGGCTTCGGTCGTCTGGGACGTCTTGGGTCACGTGTTTGAACCCGCCGATGAGTCGATGATCATTGAGATCGCTGATGAGGACCACGTCCTGATGCACGTGGCCGCGCCCGCTGCGCCCGAGGGCGCCCCGGCCTCGGGAACCTGCGTGATCGCCCTGCTGCCCCTGTCGCCGTCGCGCACCCTGCTGCACATTCGTGAGCGTCATGAGGCACAGGGACGCGAACGCGCGCTCGTGTGGGCGGGCGTGGCAGCCGAGTCCCTGTCCTCCCTGTCGATGCTGCGTGACCTGCGTGATGCGTGTCTGGCACACGCCGTCGACGCCTGAGTCACACGGATCCGCCCCTGTTTCGGGTGGCGCACTCATCCCCGCGGTGTTGTAGTATCGAGCTACACGCAACGCCGACGGGGATGTTGCGCTTTCTGAAGGGTGACCAATGCTCCTCAACGCCACCGCACTGCTTGCAGTCATCGGCCTGCTCATCGCACTTCTGTGGGCGTGGGTGTGGTCTGGAGTGTTCGCGAGTTCCCGACGCGTTGCGATGCGCATGGACATGCGCGGGGGCTCGGCCAGCGCGGAGCTGAACCGTGTTGTGTGGCCGCTGATGCCTCTGCTCGCCCTCGTCTGGTTTGTGACTGCCGACCTCGTGGGCCACGAGGCAGTCGGCGCAGACACCATGGGTTCGTGCGCGCTGCTCCTGGGCCTTTTCGGCGTTATGGTCGCCGTCGCGATTCAGTCCCTGTACCTGGGGGGACTGCCTGAGTGGGCATACCCGGGGTGGATGGCACGTCGCTACTACGTGGCAAACCCGGGTGCTCGCGAGCGCGAGCTGGGCGCGGGCGCGGTGATTTAACGGGCTTCATGCCCTGATGAGGGGTCACATGGCTGTGCCGGTGGCCTTCAAACCCGTGCGTGCCGTACTCTTGGAGCATGCTTCGAAATCTCTCGACTTTCTTCCTGCGAACTCTGCGTGAGGACCCGGCTGACGCCGAGGTCAATTCCCACAAGTTGTTGGTTCGCGCCGGTTACATTCGCCGCTGTGCCCCCGGCATTTACACGTGGCTGCCCCTCGGCCTGCGTACGCTGCGCAAGATCGAGGACATCGTCCGCGAGGAAATGGACGCGATGGGTGCACAGGAGGTGCACTTCCCGGGTCTGATCCCCGCTGACCCCTACAAGGCAACGAACCGCTGGGAAGAGTACGGCCCGACGCTGTTCAAGCTCAACGACCGTAAGGGCGGCGACTACCTGCTGGCCCCCACGCACGAGGAGATGTTCACGCTCCTCGTCAAGGACATGTACTCCTCGTACAAGGACCTGCCCGCCACCCTTTACCAGATTCAGACGAAGTACCGCGACGAGGCCCGCCCGCGCGCCGGCCTGATCCGCGGCCGTGAGTTCGTCATGAAGGACGCCTACTCTTTCGACATCGATGACGAGGGACTGGACGCCTCCTACCAGGCTGAGCGCGACACCTATGAGCGCATCTTCCAGCGCTTGGGCCTGCGCTACGTTATCGTGTCCGCGATGAGCGGTGCGATGGGCGGCTCGCGCTCGGAGGAGTTCCTGCACCCCTCGCCGATTGGTGAGGACACCTTCGTGGCGTCCCCGGGTGGCTACGCCGCCAACGCCGAGGCCGTGACCACCCCCCTCCCCGAGGCCGTTGACGCGTCGGGTGTTTCCGCGCCCGTCGAGGTTCCCACGCCCGACGCTCCGACGATTGAGGCGCTCGTGGATCTGCTCAACGAGCGCTACCCGCGTGAGGATCGCCCCTGGACCGCCGCCGACACGCTGAAGAATGTCGTCGTGACGCTCACCCACCCGGACGGTGAACGCGAGCTGCTCGTCGTGGGCATCCCCGGCGACCGCGACGTCGATATGAAGCGCCTCGAGGCCGCCGTGGCTCCCGCCGAGGTCGACATGGCGTCGGATTCGGACTTCGAGCCGCACCCCGAACTGGTGCGCGGCTACATCGGCCCGACGGTGCTGGGACCCAACTCGCCGCGGCGCGTCGTTGATGAGGAAGGCAATACCTCCGGTTCCGTGCGCTACCTGGTGGATCCGCGCGTCGTCGAAGGCACCGTATGGGTCACGGGCGCGAACGCTGAGCAGCACCACGTTCTGAACCTCGTCATGGGCCGCGACTTCACGGCCGATGGCACCATCGAGGCCGCCGAGGTGCGCGAGGGCGACCTGGCCCCCGACGGCTCGGGTCCCCTCCACCTGGAGCGCGGCATCGAGATCGGTCACATCTTCCAGCTGGGTCGCAAGTACGCCAAGGCCCTGGGCCTGACCGTCTTGGATGAGAACGGAAAGACCCAGGTCGTGACCATGGGCTCCTACGGCATCGGCGTCACCCGCGTCATGGCGGCCCTGGCTGAGGCGAACTGCGACGACAAGGGTCTGAGCTGGCCCGCGCAGATTGCCCCCTTCGACGTGCACGTCCTGGCCACCGGCAAGGGCGACGAGGTCTTCGAGACCGCGCAGTCGCTGGGCGAGCAGCTTGATGCGGCCGGCCTGGACGTCCTCGTCGACGACCGCCGTAAGGTCAGCGCCGGCGTGAAGTTCAAGGATTACGAGCTGGTCGGCGTACCTTTCGGCCTTGTTGTGGGCCGTTCGCTGGCTGATGGCCAGGTCGAGATCCGCGTGCGCGCCACAGGCGAGACTATCGTCGTGCCCGTCGAGGAAGCCGTCGCGCGTCTGCGGGAGCTTCACGGCGCAGCCCTGAAGGGGGAGTGACATGGCGATCCGTCCCATCCGCATCATCGGTGACCCCGTGCTGCGCACGGTGTGCGACCCGATCACGGAGATCACTCCGAATGTGAAGGCTCTCGTTGAGGACCTCCTCGAGGGCGTCGATATGGAGGGCCGCGCTGGCCTGGCCGCTAATCAGATCGGCGTCAGCCTGCGTGCTTTCTCCTGGAACATCGATGGGGAGATCGGCTACGTGCTGAACCCCCGTATTGTTGCCCTGAGCGAAGACGAGTACCAGGATGGCGACGAAGGCTGCCTGTCGGTTCCGGACCTGTGGTATCCGACCGAGCGTGCCTGGTATGCCCGCTGCGAGGGCACCGACCTGGACGGCAAGAAGGTTGTTGTCGAAGGTGAGGAACTCATGGCTCGTTGTATCCAGCACGAGTGCGATCACCTCGACGGACACATCTACATCGATCGTCTGGATCGACCGACGCGCAAGAAGGCGCTGCGCGACATTCGTAAGGCTGGATTCTGACCTGCCGGAAGTTGATCAAAGTGCGAAACGCGCCGGGAAATGCCCTGCATTTCCCGGCGCGCTCCTCTATCCTGTCAGTACATCGTGTGTGCTCGTTTCGGCGCATTTCGTTGCGACTCCCAGGTAATTAGGACGTAGGGGAAGACGATCCTGACAAAGCCTACAAGGAGGAACAATGAGAGGGTCATACACCCGCGGTGTATTTTTCGTGCACTCAACACCGCCCGCTCTGTGTCCGCACATCGAGTGGGCGTTGGGTACCGCGCTCGGCCAGGAGGTTCGCCTCCAGTGGACCGATCAAGATGCGGCGCCGGGCATGGTCCGCTGCGAGTTTTCGTGGGTTGGGCCGGTTGGCTCGGGTGCCCGTTTGGCGTCCGCTCTGCGCGGTTGGGAACATCTGCGCTACGAGGTCACCGAAGAGGCGACCGCCTCGAACGATGGTGGGCGCTGGTGTCACACCCCGTCGCTGGGCATCTTCCACTCACAAATGGACTCCGTCGGTAATGTTGTCGTCCCCGAGGACCGCATTCGCGCCGCTATGGAGAACGCATCCTCCTACGAAGAACTGGTCGAGGGCCTGGAACTGGCACTCGGTCAGGCGTGGGACGATGAACTTGAGTCCTTCCGTCACGCGGGCGCTGGTGCACCCGTGCGCTGGCTGAACAACCGGGTGAGCTGATGGGGTCCATCGCTGATCTGCTGGGAGACCAGCTGCGTGCCGGGCTAGCGCAGCTGGTCGATCCCGTTACCGAGGACAATGCGCCTGAGGGTGCCCAGGCCTCGTCTATCGACGCGGGCGAGTACGTAAGTACTCAGGACCGTGCGCGCGAGGCAGCGATGGAAGCCGTCCTCGACGAGGCTGACCTTGCTCCTGGCGATGCGCGCGTCGAGCTGACCCTGCGCGGGGATCTGGACATGGACGATGTGTCCCTGTATGCCGTCGTTGCGCGCGTCGAACGCGAGGCGAAAGTGGCGCTCACCGACGCGCAGATCGAGGAATGGGAAACACTCGGGGACCTGCTCGACGCCGTTGCGCAGGCCGCTTGTCATGACTGACGAAAGGCCGAGTTAGGGGAGCGTCAACGATCTTCCCGAGATTCGTAAAGTGCCTGACAAAGTGGGACTTCGTGCCTACCATGGAGGCGGATCGCCGGGAAACTTCCGGCGTACACTCCGACGGAAGGAACGACGTTGACCCGCACCGAAGAGGATCTGCTCGGCACGCGCGAAGTACCCGACGACGCGTACTGGGGAATCCACACACTGCGAGCCATTGAGAACTACCGGATCTCAGGCCGCACCATCAATGAGGCACCCGAACTGATTCGTGCGTTTGCGCAGGTTAAGAAGGCGTGCGCCTTGGCGAACATGCAGCTCAAGGCCATGAAACCCGTCAAGGCCGAGGCAATCATCGCCGCCTGCGACGAAATCATCGAAAACGGGCGTTGCATGGACCAGTTCCCCGTCGACCAGTTCCAGGGCGGCGCGGGCACATCCGTGAACATGAACGCGAACGAGGTCATCGCGAACCTCGCGCTCGAAATCCTGGGGGAGGAGAAGGGGCGCTACGACGTGATCAACCCCAACGATCACGTCAATCGCTCGCAGTCGACGAACGACGCCTATCCGACCGCGTTCCGCATCGCCTTGTGGCGCAAGGTGAATCGTTTGCGCAAGGCCCTCGACGAGCTGGCGGACGCCTTCGACGAGAAGGGCGCCGAGTTCCGCAGCATTCTGACGATGGGACGCACCCAGCTGCAGGACGCCGTTCCTATGTCGCTGGGCAGTGAGTTCTCCGCGTTTGCGCACACGCTGCGTGAGGAAGACGAGCGCCTCGTCAACAACGCCGAGCTGCTCTTGGAGACGAACCTGGGTGCCACCGCCATCGGCACGGGCCTGAATACGCCGGACGGCTACCAGCAGGTCGTTGTGCGTCATCTGCGCCGCATTACGGGCGCGCGCGTCGTCGGCTCCCCGAACCTCCTCGAGGCCACCTCTGACACCGGTGCCTACGTGTCCATGCACGCCACTATCAAGCGCAGCGCCGTCAAGCTCTCCAAGGTCTGTAACGACCTGCGTCTGCTGGCCTCCGGCCCGCGCGCTGGCCTCAACGAGATCAACCTGCCGAAGATGGCGGCTGGCTCCTCGATCATGCCCGCAAAGGTCAACCCTGTCATCCCCGAGGTCGTCAACCAGGTGTGCTTCAAAGTCATTGGCAATGACCAGACCGTCACCATGGCGGCCGAAGCGGGACAGCTACAGCTCAACGTCATGGAGCCCGTGATCGCACAGGCACTCATTGAGTCCATCAACCTGCTGGTCAACGCATGCGATACGCTGCGCGAACGCTGCATCACCGGCATCACAGCGAACGAGGAAGTGTGCCGCGGCTACGTGGAAAACTCCATCGGCATCGTCACCTACTTCAACGACGTGATCGGACACCACCTGGGCGACGTCGTCGGCAAGCGCGCCGCCGCCGAAGGTAAGACCGTGCGCGAGGTCATCCACGACATGGAACTCCTCTCCGAGTCCGAGGTCGAGCGCATCCTCTCGCCCGAAAACCTCGCCAACCCGAAGTACGCGGGCACCGAAGAGGAGTGAGCGCTGCGCTCACAGCCTGCGCATATGACCGAGGCCGGGGAACCCACGTGGGGACCCCGGCCTCGTCGTTTGTGTGATCTCAGGACTGCAGCGACTCCTTGAAGGCGCGCACGAATGTACCAAAACGCTCCACCTGTTCTGAGAAGTACCGATAGATGCGGCGGCGTGCATCGCCCACGTATTCGACGGTACGAAGCTCCTCGTATCGGAATCGACCTCGTTCGTCGATGAGGTCAGAATCAACCAGCCGGGCCGTGACCTCGCAGCGGAAGTGCGTGTAGGTACCGTCATCTGTGGCCTCTAGGACACGGCACACCAGGCTCATCTGTGAATCGTCGAGCACGGGGATGCCGTTATAGTTGCTCGATGCCACGTGGGTGTCGCTGAGCTTATCTCCACCAGAGATGGTGCCTGCGTATTCGAAGAGTCCCATGGCCTCGGCCCCGAAAAGATTGAGGGAACACACGCCCGAGCGCTTGATCGAGCGCGCCGCGTGCGTGGTGGAATCGCAGCCGATCATGACCATCTGGCCAAGCGAATACGACGAGGACCCCGTCGTGATGCCGACCCCCACTTCCTCATCGGGATAGGCCAGGATATAGACGGGAAAGCCGTAATAGAACTTCTCGGTGTCGTAGGGAACGTGCATGCTTCCATTGTGCGCCGGACGTATCGGGTGGGCAGGGCGTACGACGTGGAAGGAGAGCATGTCCACGAGGCACGAGTGGGCCGGAAGCACACACTACCGGCCCACTCGGTTATGCGCGCTAGTCGGCGGAAGGGTTGTCCCGCTGCTTCAGCTCGCGCCGCACGTCCCCGAGTTCCTCACACATAGCCATGGTGAACGGATGGTCGGCACCCAGGACGCGCTGGCTGCTGACGAGGAGCTGTTCGTACAGGGTGATGGACTCGTCTGTGTGACCAGCCTCTCGGTATGAGTCTGCGAGTTCACGGCGCGTGTTGTACGTGCCCGGGTGGTCTTCGCCCAGGACGCGGATCTGGTCTTTCATGACCTGCTCGTACAGGGTGATGGACTCAGGAAGGCGGCCAACAGACCGGTATGTGTATGCGATGTTGTTGAGCGTGGTGAGCGTGTGAGGATGGTCTTTGCCCAGAGCGCGGGCCTGGTCTTGAGCGACCTGCTCGTACAGGGTGATGGCTTCATCGTGGCGCTCAGCAGACGCGTATGCGCTTGCGAGGTTGTTGCGTGCGGTGAGTGTGTGGGGGTGGTTGTCACCCAGGATGCGCGCGCGGTCTGTGATGACCTGCTCGAATAGGGTGATGGCTTCATCATGGCGCTCAGCAGACGCGTATGCGCATGCAAGGCTGTGGCGTACGGTGAGCGGGCGGGGATGGTCGGGACCCAGGACACAGGTCAGGCCTATGGCGACCTGTT
Organism: Actinomyces sp. ICM47; assembly: GCF_905369875.1. NCBI lineage: Bacteria > Bacillati > Actinomycetota > Actinomycetes > Actinomycetales > Actinomycetaceae > Actinomyces > Actinomyces sp. ICM47. The sequence goes on along the minus strand of NZ_CAJPJE010000058.1, from coordinate 850 downwards.
CGTACAGGGCGATGGCTTCATCGCGGCGGCCAGCTGATTCGTATGCGTCTGCCAGGTTGTTGCGCGTGTTGAGTGTGTGGGGGTGGTTGTCACCCAGGATGCGCGCGCGGTCTGTCGCGACCTGTTCGTACAGGGCGATGGCTTCATCGCGACGGCCCACCGCATTGTAGGTGTATGCGAGATTATTGCGGGTGCTGAGTGTGAGGGGGTGGTCTTCGCCCAGGACGCGCGCGCGGCCTGTGGCGACCTGCTCATACAGTTGGATAGCCTCAACACGGCGGCCAGCAGCCTCGTATGCGTCTGCCAGGCTGTTGCGTGTGCTGAGTGTGAGGGAGTGGTTGTCACCCAGAACGCGCGCGCGGCCTGTGGCGGCTTGCTCGTACAGTTGGATTGCCTCAACGAAGCGGCCCGCCTGCAGGTGACAGTTTGCAAGGTTGTTACGCAAGGTCAGGGTGTTAGGATGATCGTCGCCAAAAATGCGGGTGCTGTCGGTGATGACCTGCTCAAACAGGGTGATAGCCTCATCGAGGCGCCCCGCCTCCTGGTAACAGGTGGCGAGATCGTTGCATGCGCTGAGCGTCTGAGGATGATTCTCACCCAGAACACGTGCATAGTCTTCGAGGATCTGCTCGTACAAGGTGATGGCCTCATCGAGGCGCCCTGTCTGCACATAGGTGTCCGCAAGGTTGCTGCGCTCGGTGAGTCTACTTAGGTGGTCTTCGTCCGTGATGCGGGTCGGGTCTTCGGCGGTCTGCTGGTGGGAGACCTGTGTCAGTGCGGTGATTGTGCGTTCAAGTGCTGTGTGCTTGAAATCCGGTGACGCTGGTGCGAGCGTCAGGTACTCCTGCAC